>JAKLEE010000231.1 GCA_022703215.1 Spirochaetota bacterium
CGCGTGCGGAGGGTCAACGGCCCTGTGGTCGAGGCCGCCGGGGTCGCCGACGCGCGCATGCTCGAATTGGTGCGGGTCGGAGAGGCCGGCCTGGTCGGCGAGGTCATCAAGCTCGCAGGCGACCGGGCCATCATCCAGGTCTACGAGGACACGACCGGCGTGCGTCCGGGGGAACCGGTCGTCGGCACGGGCATGCCGCTTTCGGTCGAGCTCGGACCGGGCCTGGTCGGCACCATCTATGACGGCATCCAGCGCCCGCTCGAGGTCCTGCGCGCCTCGGGCGGCGACTTCATAGGGCGCGGCATGAGCGCCCCGGCCCTCGATCGCGGCAGGCGCTGGCCTTTCACGCCCTCGCTGGCCGTCGGGGCCGTCGTGGCGCCTGGCGCCATCCTCGGGGCGGTGCCCGAGACCGCCCGCGTCGAGCACCGCGTGCTCGCGCCGCCGGACGTCTCGGGAACGCTTTCGTGGGTGGCATCGGAAGGCGAGTATAGCGTCGAGGAGACCGTCGCCGTGGTCGAGACGCCCGACGGGGAGCGGCGCGTCACGATGATGCAGCGCTGGCCCATCCGCACGCCGCGGCCGGCGGGCCGGCGGCTTCCCGCCTCGGTGCCCCTCGTGACGGGGCAGCGGGTGGTGGACACCCTCTTCCCGTTGGCGCGCGGCGGCACGGTGGCCATACCCGGCGGTTTCGGCACCGGAAAGACCATGACCCAGCACGCGGTGGCCAAGTGGTGCGACGCGGACCTGATCGTCTACGTCGGCTGCGGCGAGCGCGGCAACGAGATGACCGACGTGCTGACCGAGTTCCCCAAGCTGGTCGACCCGCGCACGGGGCGCAGCCTGATGGAGCGCACCATCCTGATCGCCAATACCTCGAACATGCCGGTGTCCGCCCGCGAGGCCTCGGTCTACACCGGCGCCGCGCTGGCGGAATACTACCGCGACATGGGCTACCACGTGGCGGTGATGGCGGATTCGACCTCGCGCTGGGCCGAGGCGCTCCGCGAGCTTTCGGGCCGCATGGAGGAGATGCCCGCGGAGGAAGGCTTCCCGGCCTACCTGGCGACGCGCATCGCCTCCTTCTACGAGCGCGCCGGCTCGATGGAAACCCTGGGCGGCGGCGAAGGCTCGGTGTCCATCATCGGGGCGGTCAGCCCGCCCGGAGGCGACTTCTCCGAGCCGGTCACCCAGCATACGCGCCGCTTCGTACGCGCCTTCTGGGCCCTCGACCGCCAGCTGGCCAACGCGCGGCACTATCCGTCCATCTCCTGGCTCGACAGTTACAGCGAATACGCCGACGAGGTCAGGCCCTGGTGGGAGGAGCGGGTCGGTCCGGAATGGACCGCGGACCGCGCGGAAATGGTCGGCCTGCTCCGCAAGGAAGTGCGACTCCTCCAGGTGGCCAAGCTGGTCGGCTCGGACGCCCTGCCGGACAGCCAGCGCTTCGTCATCGAGGTCTGTTCGCTCTTCAAGGACGCCTTCCTCAGGCAGGACGCCTTCGACGAGGTGGACCGCTACACGAGCCCGGAAAAGCAGGCGCGCATGCTCGCGCTCGTCGTGCTCTACTGGCGGCGCGGCTCGCTGGCCATCAAGAAGGGCGCGACCTTCGTCGAGCTCAGGCGAGTCAAGGCCGTGCGCGACATCGTCTCCGCGCGCTACGCGATCGCCGAGGGCGACGACAAGGCTTTCGACCGCGTCGCGGCCCGCCTGGAACGCGCCATCGACGACCTGGAGGGCGATTATGAGCGCTGAACCGCGCGCCGGGACCTTGCGCCGCGAGCTCGCCGCGGGACGGGAATACCGCGGGCTCGACCGCATCGACGGGCCCCTGGTGTTCGTCAAGCGGACACACCCCGTCGGCTACCGGGAGCTTGTCGAGATAGTCGACGCCGAAGGACACGCCCGGCTCGGCATGGTGCTCGACACATCCGAGGACCTGGTGGTGGCCCAGGTGTTCGAGGGAACGCAGGCGCTGACCCTGCCCGGCTCGAGAGCGCGCTTCCGGGGCGCTCCCCTCACGGTCGGCGCGTCGCGCCGCATGCTGGGCCGGACCTTCGACGGCCTCGGCCGCCCCCGCGACGGCGGCCCCGCGCCGCTCCCGGACGCCACGAACGACGTGAACGGCCGCCCGGTCAATCCGGTCGCCCGCGAGTACCCGCGCGACTTCATCCAGACCGGCATTTCCGCCATCGACGGCATGAACACCTTGATCCGCGGCCAGAAGCTGCCCATCTTCTCGGGCAACGGCCTGCCGCACAACGAGCTCGCGGCGCAGATCGCGCGGCAGGCGCGGCTCCGCGACGGCGGCGCGGATTTCGCGGTGGTCTTCGCCGCCATGGGCGTCAAGCACGACGTCGCGCGCTTTTTCGAGCGCTCCTTCGAGGAGAGCGGCGTGCTCGACAAGGTGGCGCTCTTCCTCTCGCTGGCCGACGACCCGTCGATCGAGCGCATCGTCACGCCGCGCGTCGCGCTGACCGTGGCGGAGCACCTGGCCTTCGACCTCGGCATGCACGTCCTCGTCGTCATGACCGACATGGCGAACTACTGCGAGGCGCTCCGCGAAATTTCCACGGCTCGCGGCGAGATTCCCTCGCGCAAGGGCTACCCGGGCTACCTCTACTCCGACCTCGCGGAGCTCTACGAGCGCTCCGGCATGATACGCGGCCGCCCGGGCTCCATCACCCAGCTGCCGATACTGACCATGCCGAACGACGACATCTCGCACCCCATCCCCGACCTGACCGGCTACATCACGGAGGGGCAGATCGTCCTCGACCGCTCCATGTACGGTCGCGGCGTCTATCCGCCGGTGGCCGGCCTGCCTTCGCTCTCGCGACTCATGAAGGACGGCATCGGCGAGGGCATGACGCGCGAGGACCACCCGCGGCTCGCGGCGCAGCTTTTCGCCTCGTACAGCAAGGTGAAGGACGTGCGCGACCTCGCCGCCGTCATCGGCGAGGACGAGCTCGCCCCGCTCGACCGGAAGTACCTCGAATTCGGCGAGTTCTTCGAGAAGCGCTTCGTCACGCAGGCGCGCGACGAGGACCGCGACATCGAGCGCACCCTCGAGCTGGGCTGGGCTGCGCTCGGCCTGCTGCCCCGGGACGAGCTGCGCCGCGTCACCGAGGCCGAGCTCGACGCGCATTGGGTGGAACGCGAGGCGGAGGAAGGCGCGTGAGGAACGACGCTCCCACCCGGACCAACCTGCTCGCGCTGCGCGAGGAGCTTTCGCTCGCGCGGCTCGGCCGCGAGCTCCTTGACCAGAAGCGGAAAATCCTGGCCAACGAGCTTCTGGCCCTGGTGGACCAGGGCGCGGAACTGGAGCGCAAGGCGGACGAGGCCCTCGCGAAGGCCTGGCGCCTGCTCGAGGACGCGGCCCTGTCCGACGGCGTGCTCGAGGTGTCCATCCTGGCCGGCGCGGTGAACGCCGACGCCGGCATCGAGCTCGGCCGCCGCTCGGTCATGGGCGTGCCGCTGCCCGTGGTGCGCACTTCGTTCACCGAGCGCGGGCCGTATTACAGCCCGCTCGACGCCTCGTACCGCGTGGATGCCGCCGCGGCAGCCTTCCGCGAGGTCCTTTCGATGATGGGCCGGCTCGCGGAGCTGCGCGTGTCCATCCTGCGCCTGGCCGCCGAGGTGCGGCGCACCGCGCGCAAGGCCAACGCGCTCGAGAAGATAGCGGTGCCGGAACTGGAGACGGCGGTGCGGCGCATCGCCGACCGGCTGGAGGAGAACGAGCGCGACTCGCTCGCGCTGATGAAGACGGTCAAGGCGAGGCTGGAAGCCGCGGCCGCGGGGGAGGCATAGGACGATGGACGGACCCATCCGCAAGCTGCTCGTGTACGTGGACGGCAGCGAAGGTTCTTTCGACGCCGTCAGGCTCGCGGTCGTCCTGGCCCGGACCTTCGGGGCCGGGCTGAAGGCGCTCGCGGTGGTGGACACGCGCGCCCTCGGCGAGCTCGTCCAGGCGCGAATCTTCCTGGAGGCAGAACGGGAGGAATACCGGCGCGACCTCGAGGGCGACGTCGGGCGCTACCTGCGCCGCGCCCAGGAGCTGGGCCGGCGGAAGGGCGTCGAGGTCGAGACGAAGAGCGCCCAGGGCTCGGTGTCGGCCGAGATCAAGGCCTGCGTCCTCGAGTGCGGCATCGACCTGCTGGTGGTCGGAGAGATGGCCCAGGTCCGCAGCCGCCGCGACGAGCTCTACGACGAGGTGGACCGCGCCATGCGCACGGTG
>JAKLEE010000232.1 GCA_022703215.1 Spirochaetota bacterium
AGATCCCGCTGCTCGGCGACATCCCGTTCATCGGCTTCCTGTTCCGCGACATCGATTATGTGGAGACGGAGAACGAGCTCGTCATCTACATCGTGCCGCGCGTGCTCGAACCCTCGGCCGACGAGCCCGGCGGAGCGGGCCTCCGGATGGAGCGGCTCTGGCGCGAGCTCGTCGAGGGAAGCCTCCAGGAATCCGTCCGGGAACCCGTCGGAGCGCCGCCCGAAGGAAGCGCCAAATGAGCGCGCCGCGGCAAGCCGGACCCGTTTCCCTTTCGGCCTTCGCTTCCATTCCGGAGGGGGAGGGTCAGTTCGCTCCCGAGTTCTGCCGGGCGAACGGAGCGCTCAAGCTCGCGGAAAACGAGGACTCGATCGTCCTCGGCTTCGCGGAAAAGGTCCGCCGCGAGGTCGTCGCCTCGGTGGCGAAGCTCTCGGGCAAGCAGGTCGAGGCCTTCCTCGTCGACCACGCGGAGTTCGCCTCGTGGCTCGGCCGGAGGCTCGGCTCGGAGGCGCCCGGCGCCGCCCCTTCGCGCGACGACGACGGGATTCCGCTCGACGTGCTCGCGAACGACGCTCCGGTGGTGAACCTCGTGAACAGCGTGCTCATCGACGCGGTGCGCGCGGGAGCGAGCGACGTCCACCTCGAGTCGAGCTCCGAGGGCGCGCTCGTGCGCTTCCGCGTCGACGGGGTCCTCGCCCTCGACCGGAGGATCTCGCGCGAACGCTTCCTCGGGGTCTCAGCGCGGATCAAGATCATGGCCAACCTGAACGTCATGGAGCGCCGCCTCCCGCAGGATGGGCGCCTCGGCGTGGACTCGGGCGGCAAATCCCTCGACCTCCGCGTCTCCATCGTCCCGACGCGGCACGGCGAGTCGATCGTGCTCCGCCTCCTCGGGCGTTCGCGCGAGCCGCTCGAGCTCGCCGCCCTCGGCATGTCGGACGCCCAGCTCGACGCGACGCGCAAGCTGCTCGGGCGGCCGCACGGCCTCGTCCTCGTGACCGGTCCGACCGGATCGGGAAAGACCACGACGCTCGCCGCCATGATGGGCGCCCTGCGGAGCGAGGCGAGGAAGATCGTGTCGATCGAGGATCCCGTGGAGTACGTCCTCGAGGGGGTGAACCAGATCCAGGTGAACGAGCGCATCCAGCTCGGCTTCGACACGATCCTCAGGCGCGTGCTCCGGCAGGACCCGGACGTGGTGATGGTCGGCGAGATCCGCGACCACGCGACCGCGGAGCTCGTCGTGCGCGCGGCGATGACGGGGCACCTGGTGCTGAGCACCCTGCACACGAACGACGCGGTTCAGGCGGTGGCCCGGCTCCGGAATCTCGGCGTCGAGCCCTACCTCGTGGCGGGCGTGCTCCGCGGCGCGTACGCCCAGCGCCTCGTGAGGAAGCTCTGCCCCGCGTGCGCGCGGCGCGTGGGCGCGAGCCCGGCGCGGCGCGCCCTCGCCGCCAGCCTCGGCGTGACGCTCGAGGAGACGGCCGAGACGAAAGGCTGCCCGCTCTGCCGGGGTTCGGGATATTCGGGGCGCTTCGCGGTCTTCGAGCGCTTCGAGCTCGACGCGGACCTCGAGGAGCTCGTCGCCTCGGATGCGCGGAGCTCCGCGCTCCGCGAAGCGCTCGCCGACCGCGGCATGGTCGGCATCCGGAAGGCCGCGCTCTGCCGCGTCGCCGCCTTCGACACGAGCTTCGAGGAAGCCGAGCGCGAAGTGGGGTTCGCGTGAGCGCGTGGACCGTGGCCGTCGTCGAGCCCGGCGGCCGGCGCGCGAAGCGCGTCGTCGAGGCTTCAGGCCGCGAGGGCGCGCGCGTTGCCGCATCTTCGGACGGCGCGCTCGTCCTCTCCGTGGTCCCCTCGCGCGCCGCCGCGAACTCGCTCAGGCTTTCGCGGAAAGCGCTCGAGGAATTCACCTCGATGGCCGCGATCCTCCTTCCCGCGGGTCTCACGCTCCGCGACGCGCTGACGGTCCTCGCGGAGTCATCGGATTCGAAGGAGGCGCGCCGCTTCTCGCAGGGCATCCTCGCGCGGATCGATTCGGGCGTCCCGTTCGTGGAGGCCGTGCGCGACTCGGGAGCGGAGGCGCCCGCGATCTGGACGGGACTCGCCCGCGCGGGCGAGCGCACGGGCAGCCTGGATGCGGTGATGCCCCGGCTCGCCGCCTGGCTCGAATCGGGTCGCGAGGCCTGCGAGAAGACGGCGGGCGCGCTCGTGTATCCGGCCATCGTGCTTTCGATGGCGGTTCTCGGCATGCTCGGCCTCGCGTTCTGGGCCCTGCCGAGGCTCGGCGCCATGTTCGCCGAATTCGGGTCGGGCGGACCGGAGCTTTCGGGGCGGCTCGAGGCGGCGGGCGTTTCGGTCGCGCTCGTCCTCTCATTTCTCGGCGCCCTCGCGCTCGCCTGGCCCTTCGTCGCGGCGGCGCGCAAGCGGAACGAGGCGTTCGGCGCGCGCTTCGACGCGCTGCTGCTTTCGGTGCCCCTCCTCGGATCCCTGCTCGCGGACCGGGCAGTCTTCGCCTTCGCCTTCGCGATGGAAACTCTCGTGTCGGGCGGGCTGCCGCTCGACGAGGCCCTGCGCGAGAGCGCCGGGGCGGTGGGGAACCTCGCCGTGGCTCGGGACGTCCTCATACTCCGCGACCGCGTGCGCTCGGGAGCTTCGCTCTCGAAGGCGTTCCGGGAGACGAAGCGCCTGCCGCGCAGGCTCGGCACCTGGTTCGCCATCGGCGAACGCTCAGGCGCGCCCGAGGCTGTCTTCGCCCGGGTCCGCGCCCTCTACGAGCGGAAGACCGCGCGCACCCTCGAGCGCCTCGTCGCGCTCGCCGAGCCCGCGATCATCCTCGCGGTCGGCGTCGCGATGATCGCCATGGTGCTCCTGTTCATCGTGCCGCTCTTCACGGCCTACGGGTCGCTGCTCTGATAACCATCCCGGAGGAAAACGAACATGATTGACCATGCGAAAAAGCCGCGCGCGCGCGAGGACCGGGAAAGGGAAGCCGGCTGGACCTTCATCGAGACCCTCGTGGTGCTCGGCATCGTCCTCATCCTCACGGGGACCGTCGGCTTCATGGCGGTGCGCTACCTCGAAAAGGCGCGGAGCGTCTCCGCCCGGAGCCAGGTCGAGACCTTCTCGCTCGCGCTCCAGTCGTACTACCTCGATTGCGGGAGCTTCCCGACCGAGGAGCAGGGGCTCGAAGCGCTCTGGGAAAAACCCTCGCTCTCGCCGGTGCCCGACGATTGGTTCGGCCCCTACATCCAGAAGGCCCTGCCGCTCGATCCCTGGGGAAATCCCTACGTCTACGAAGTGCCGGGGCCTTCGGGCCTGCCGTTCTCGATCGTGTCGTACGGGCGGGACGGGAATCCGGGCGGGGAGGGCGCCGATGCGGACCTCACGTCGTACTGACTCAGGCTGGATCGAAGCCGACGCGGCGGTCGCCCTCGTCATCATCGCCCTGGCCGCGGCAGGTGCGGCGGAGTCCGGCTTCGCGGCGGCGCGGGCTGCGCGCGATCTCGTCGCGCGGACCCAAAACCTCATCGCCCTCGGGAACGACCATGCGCGAGTCCTCGTCGAAGCCGCGGAATGATTCGGGCGCGACCTTCGCGCACACGCTCGTCGCGCTCGCGGTGCTCGTCGCGATGAGCGCCGCTTCGTATCCGCTCGCCTCGTCCGCCATCGCGGCGCTGGGCAAGGCCGCAGACTCTGCGTTCGGCGCCTCGCGCGCGCTCGTCGCGGACGCATCTATCCGAGCGCTCGCCGCGCGGGTGCGAGCGCCTTTCTGGGCTGCGTCGATCGAGCCCGCGAACCCAGGCGACGCCATAGAGGCGCCCTGGCTCGACGGCGAGATGGAAAAGCCGGCCGTCATCGCATGGGACGGCGAAGCGCTCCGGATCGGGGAAGCCGAGGCCGCGTTCCTCGTCGGCGGTCTCGAACACGTCGAGCTCGCTTGGCTCGAGGACGGCCGGGGACGCGTCCTCGGTTTCGCCCTGGCCTTCGAGACGGGCGGCCGCGCGTGGCGCGTCGAGGCGCCCTTCGGCTCGTTCCCGCGGCCGCGAACGGAAGGGACGCCATGAGCGCGCTTACCGATATCCGCGAGGGTGAACGCGGCTCGGCGGCCCTCGGCGCGCTCGCCCTGCTCATCCTGGTCGCGGCGTTCGCAGCCGCGGCCTACCTCCCGCTCGCCTCGGGCGTCA
>JAKLEE010000233.1 GCA_022703215.1 Spirochaetota bacterium
TTCCTTGATGAACTGCCGGGTGTTCAACTGGCGGACGGTAATCTCTTTAATCATGGGAAGAAACTTCTGGTTGATTCGCGGGGCCGAGGCCGCGCCTGCGCGACGCGGTACCCCGCGCGCAGAGTTTGGTTTTCCACCCGTCTTGGCAAGCGGCATCACGGGTGTTCCGCCGTTCGGTGGTACACTACGGTTTGGCTCCGCCAAAACCGCCGCATCCCTTGACGCCAGAAGCAAAGCGCGCTTCGCTCATCGCCTCAGCCCGTGAAAACCATCCTTCGCTCGATGCCCTGTGCGCTCGCTCTGCTGCTCGCCGGCTGCTCGAGCGCCTATTACGGGGCCATGGAAAAGATCGGATTCGCCAAGCGCGACATCCTCGCCGACCGGGTCGAGAAGGCCCGCACCGCCCAGACGGAGGCCAAGCAGCAATTCGCCGACGCCTTGCAGCGCTTCCTCGCCGTGACCAAGGTCGATGGCGGCGACCTCCAGAAAAAGTACGACACCCTCAATCGCGATTTCCAGCGCAGCGAGTCGCGGGCCAAAGAGGTCCGCGAACGCATCACCGCCGTCGAGGATGTGGCCGAGGCCCTCTTCCGCGAATGGAAGCAGGAGCTCGCGCAATACTCGAGCGCCGCCCTCCGCGCCGACAGCCAGCGCCAGCTCGATGCCACGCGCCGCCGCTACGATTCGCTGGTCGGCCTCATGCGCCGCTCCGCCGACCGCATGGACCCGGTCCTCACGACCTTCCGCGACCAGGTGCTCTACCTGAAGCACAACCTCAACGCCCGCGCGCTCGCCCAGCTCGACTCCACCCATCGTACGTTGGAGGCCGACATCTCGCGGCTGATCGCCGACATGGAAGCGTCGATCCGCGAGGCCGACACGTTCCTGCAAACGCTGAAGTCGAGCTCGTGATTTCAGTGTCCAAGAGGGCGTCGAAAAAGCCCGTGTTCGACCTAATTCGACCGATGTGGCGAGATTTCAATGGAACGGCGCCGTCCCGGCGCCGACGGCGGCGAGACGCCGCCGATCCTGGGAGGCGAATCACGTTTTGCCGATCACGGGCTTTTTAGACGCCCTCTAAGAACTTCGACCCATCGGCCTCTTCGCCGTAGGCAACGACGAACCCGGGCTCAAGGGAGGCACCAACATTCATGGGCTCACGGTGGTCAGCGCCACCGCCGGCAGCATCCCGCAGAAGGCCCGCGACCACCAGCCGGCCAAGCGCGTCGTCCTCGCCAATCCAGGGCAGCCCGAAGCGACGCGCACCTTCGTGCTCGACGCCGCCTTCTGGCGCCAGGAAGGCGGCGTGCTTCCCGCCGGCGAGTAAAGATCCTCGGGGCGAGCCCCGAGGCATTCTTTCGAACCGCTCATGCGGCCTTCGATCTTCTCTCGTAGCCGCGAGCGTGAGCGAGCGGTCGGACCACCACTCGCTCACGCTCGTGGCTACGTCCCAACCAAGCGAAGCGAGCTTCGGGGCATCGGACCCGAAGAGAGTGAAAGCGTGGCCGTGCGTGAGACCACGTTGTCGCTTCGCTCCAACGCGGCTACCGGTGCCGAGAAATCGTCGCGAAACGGTGCGGCTCAGAACCGGAACGACGTCACCACCGTCCAGGTGCGCTCGGGCGGGATGCGCACCGTGCCCCAACTGCCGTCGGCGTTGGCGACGATGGGAATCATCTTGTCGTCGGCGAAGGCGTTGATGAGGTTCACGCCCAGGTCGCAATCGATCCGACGGGTGAGGAAGTCGAACTTCGTTCGGTAGCCGCAGTTCAGGTCGACCAGCAGTGAATCCGGTCCGAAGTAGGGCCGCTTCAGA
Source organism: Spirochaetota bacterium (assembly GCA_022703215.1). Taxonomy (GTDB): domain Bacteria; phylum Spirochaetota; class Spirochaetia; order Treponematales; family UBA12059; genus JAFGNN01. The sequence continues at coordinate 1,817 of JAKLEE010000233.1, forward strand.
TCCGCGACCTCGTTGCCGTTGGCATCTCGGACATAGGGGTAGCCGATGGCGATGCGGTCCTGCCAGCGGGCAGCCCCGCCTACGCGGAAGCCGCGCAGGTCCTGGGGCTTCGCAATGCCCGCGACGTCGTGGTGCACGAACACCGGCACCTCGATGTCCGCGTAGGGCGGAGTGAAATCCCAGAGCGCTTCACGCTCGGGGGTGCGGAACACCGTGTCGATGACATCGGCACGGCCGAGCCTCATCTCCGCCAGTGCCTCGAACCAGTCCATGGCCCTCAAGTCGACCCGGACGCCCGTCGACTCCTCCCAGGCGCGCCATTGGTCCACCAGGATGCCCTGGATCTCGCCGTCCCCGCCGCGGAAGACGTAAGGGGGGTAGTTGTCGTCGCAGACGACGACGAGGGACTCCCTCGCCTCCGCTGCGAGCGGGACGAGCGGAAGAACGAGCAGGATCGCGAGCCGGGCGACGGCCTTGGTGGAGGGACGCATCGGGGCAAGTATAGGCCGGAAAAAGGCCGTCGGCTACGCCCGCGACGACCGGGACACCCTCAAGGAGCGCCGAGGACGTCGAAGATGATCGCCTCGCCGTCGAAGGACGCGAGGCGCCAGACTCCCGGCTCCCGTTCATGGTCGTACGCCAGGTAGCGGAAGGCCGCGCCGTCCGCGGAGGCGCCGAGCGGGGCGTAGACGCCGAGCGAGCCGCGGACCAGCGCCTCGAGCTCCAGCGCGTCGCCTTCGAGCCGGAATCCCGCCAGTGCCGTGTCGCCGTCGGACATGGCCAGGGGCAGCCAGATGCGGTCCTCGTAGAGGAAGCCCGACCCGTACCAGCACAGGGCGCCCTCGGGCAAGCCGTTAAGCTCGAGCCGGGCCTCGTCCGCGGACGGGGCGGCGGATCTGTCGCGCCGGATCAGGTACCCGGTCAGCGCGCGCTTTTCGCGGATGCGCGCGCTCGCGAAGACGACGACGCGTTCGCCGTCGGCGATGAAGCGCGCGAAGTCGTCCTGTTTCGGAAATTCGAACAGCGCGCGCGCCGTCCCGTCGGGCTCGAGCGCGCGGAGGGTATGCGCGCGGTCAGCGAGGTCCGCGCCGGCAAGCAGGACGCCACCCCCGTCGAAGGACAGGTCCGCGGGGAAGCAGTCCAGCGTCCACGAGGCCAGCATCCGGGAGCCATCCTCGGCGTCGAGCGCGTGGAGGGCGAAGTCGAAGCCGCCATCGACTGTGTAGCGTTCGCCGCGCGTCAGGGCCAGCTCCGGCGAGAGCCAGGCCGCCGCGGCTTCGAGGGGCCACGAGGCCGCGAGTTCGCCGTCCCTCCGGTAGAGCCTGAGCGTGTCGTCTCCGTGGCTCCAGGCCAGGATGCCGGCTCCGGTCGCCGCGACCGCGCGGAGCCGCGCGTCCGCCACAAGCGTGAACGGTTCGAAGGAATTGTCCGCCGAGCGCGCGAAGCCCGAAAGGGCGTATGTCCCGACGGCGGGCGTTCCGGCGGCGTGCCGTCCGGGAGCGTTATCACCCGTCCCGCAGGCGAAGCCGAGCAGCGCCATGGCCAGTGCGGCCGTGGCGGACGGAAGGGCGGAAGCCCGCCTGGCGGTGCGCGACCGCCCTCCCGCGTGCGTCAATTGCGGATGACCTCGAAGACCTTGGTCAGGTAGGGCGAGAGCATGATCTCCTCGGCCAGGACGATCTTCCGCCTCGTGTCGGCCATGTAGGCGGCTATGGCGGCCTCGGCCCGCGTCTTCGACCAGAAGTAGATGGTGTAATAGTAGTTGCGGACCATGCCGTAAAGGCCGGACGAGGTCCAGTCGATGGAGAGGGAGTCGGAGTCGATGTCGACGCCGTAGGTTTTCCACATTTCCCAGGCCACCTTGGTGCAATACCAATAATACCGGTCTTCCTTGGTGACCACGTTGAAAATGTTCACGTAATTTTTGAAGAAGCCGTATTCCTGCTGGTCTTCGTTCAGGTTGCAATAGTAGTCGACTACGGCCTGGGCGGCGTCGAGCCGCGTCTTGTCGACAGCGAAATTGGGATTGCGGACCTGGACGTTGACCTTGCCCATGATCCAGTCGTTGGCGCTCTCGAAGCCCGCTCCCTTGGTGATCGCGGTCTGCATGCAGGGCGCGTCGAGGTTGTTCGGGTCGAACTTGTCCAGGTCGAGCGCGCCGCCGTGGTAGTAGTCGCCGGGCAGGCTCTTCGGAGCGGCCCAGCCTATGACCGATCCGAGCAGGTCCTCGCCGCCGCCGGAGAGGTATACGGCGCCATCGAGGTTGAAGGGCAGGTCGGTGATGGCCGGGTAGCCCGAGTAACCGGACAGGCGGGGCGGGGCCATCAGCTCCGGGGTTTCCACGACGTTCTCGA
>JAKLEE010000234.1 GCA_022703215.1 Spirochaetota bacterium
CCAGGCCCTCATCGAGGAGGAGCGCCTGGTGGACACCTACAAGGTCCTCCGCATGCGCGGACGCCCCAAGGTGCTGCACGCCACCACCTACGAGGAGGCCTGCGAGCTCCTCGACCGCTACAAGCCCTACCTACTCGCGGTCATCAGCGACGTGCGCTTCCCGCGCGCGGGCTGCCAGGACGGCGAGGCCGGCTTCGCCCTGCTGGAGCGGGTCAAGGCGGCCTCGCCCGACCTGCCCGTCCTCATCCAGTCGGCCGAGAGCGCCAACCGCGAGCGGGCCTTCGAGGCGGGCGCTTCCTTCGTCGACAAGAATTCCGACACCCTGGCCCACGAGCTCGGCGAGTTCTTCCGCGAGCGGCTCGGCTTCGGTCCCTTCGTCTTCCGCACGGCGGACGGGGCGGAGCTGGCGCGCGCGCGCAACATGGACGAGTTCGAGGCGCTGCTCAAGGTGGTGCCGGAGGAGAGCCTCCTCCAGCACGGCCGGCGCAACCACTTCTCCGCCTGGCTCATGGCGCGCGGCGAGATCCGCTTCGCCCGGCTCCTCCGCTCCTACACCGTCGAGGACTTTCCCGGCCCCGACGAGATCCGCGGCTTCCTGACCCGGCTCGTCGACGAGGTGAGGCGCGGCAAGTCGCGGGGCACGCTCCCGAATTTCGACGAAGCGGGAAGGGGGGCGGGCGAGGAGTTCTTCCGGCTCGGTTCGGGTTCCGTCGGGGGGAAGGGCAGGGGCATCCTCTTCCTCAAGAGCCTCGTCGACAACCTGGCCTTCGCCGAGCGGGTCAAGGGCATCGACATCCGCGTGCCGCCCACGGCCTTCATCGGCATCGACGAGTTCGAGCGCTTCCTCGAGTCGAACGGGCTCTGGCACGAGGCTTACCATTGCCGCGACCACGACGAGCTCAGGCGGCGCTTCCTGGCGGCGCCGCTGCCGCACGCCCTGGTCGAGCGCCTCCGCCGCCTCGTCGACGCCTGGAGGGGGCCGCTCGCGGTGCGTTCCTCCGGGCTCTTCGAGGACATGCTCATGGTGCCCTTCTCCGGCATCTACGACACCTACCTGATCCCGAACGCCCATCCCGACCCCGAGCGCCGTCTCGCCACGCTCTGCGACGCGATCCGCCTGATCTACGCCAGCATCTACGGTCCCGAAGCCCGCGCCTACTTCGCCGCCGCCCATTACAAGATCGAGGAGGAGCGCATGGCCGTCCTCGTGCAGCAGGTGGTCGGCACGCGCTCGGGCCGCTGGTTCTGGCCCGCGATCTCGGGCACGGCCCAGTCGCACAACTATTACCCGGTTTCCTACCTGAAGAGCGACGACGGTCTCTGCGTCGCGGCGCTCGGGCTCGGCTCCTGGGTCGTGGAGGGCGGACCGGCCTTCCGCTTCTCGCCCCGCTGGCCGAAGCTGGACCTGGTCTCGCAGGAGCACCGGCTCGAAGGGTCGCAGCACGCGTTCATGGCCATCGACATGGAGCGCTACGCGGACCTCTCCGCGGGCGAGGCGGCCTGCCTCTCGGAGCTGCCGGTCGAGGAGGCGGCTTCGGACCACCGCGCGCGCCTGGCCGTCTCGACCTTCAGCGCCGCGGAGGGGAACCTGGTGCCCGGCTTCTCCGGCAAGGGCCCGCGCCTCGTGGACTTCGCCAACATCCTCAAGCACGACGCCTTTCCTTTCGCCCAGGCGGTCGAGGCGGCCCTGGACGTGGGCGCCAGGAGCATGGGCATCCCGGTCGAGATCGAATATGCCCTCGACTGGGAGAAGGGGAAGCCGCCGGTCCTCCACCTGCTCCAGCTCAAGCCGCTCCTGCAGAACGCGGACAAGGTGGAGATCGAGCTCGGCGCGACGCCGCGCGAGCGCTGCTTCCTTGCCACCTCGAGCGCCATGGGGAACGGCCGCGACGCGACGGTGCGCGACCTCGTGGTCGTCGATCCACGGCGCTTCGACCGCGCGCGCACCTGGGACATCGCCGCCGAGATCGGCGAGCTCGACGCCGAGCTCCGCGCCGCCGGCCGGAGGCACCTGCTCGTCGGCCCCGGCCGCTGGGGCACCCGCGACCCCTGGCTCGGCGTGCCGGTCGGCTTCCCGCAGATCGCGGGGGCCCGCGCCATCGTCGAGGCCGACCTGGAGGACTTCCGCGTCGATTCCTCGCTCGGCTCGCACTTCTTCCACAACCTGACCAGCATGAACGTCGGCTACTTCCACGTGCCCCGGGGCGATCCGGATTCCTTCGTGGACTGGGACTGGCTCGCCGCCTTCGTGCCCGCGCGCCGCACCGCGCACTGCGCGCGCTACGAGTTCCCGGAGCCCTTCGAGATCCTCATGGACGGCCGGAGCGGCCGCGCGCTCGTGCTCAAGCCCGCGCCGCGCGCGACCGCCGCTCCGGACGAGGCCTGCCCGGGATAGCGGCGGGAAACAGGCCGCGCGGCGAGGGGCGTCATCCGAGCACGCACGGGCGGGGCCTGACGAAGGAATGCACAACCCGCTCACTGGCGTTCGGGGCCGCGCATTCCTTCGTCACCCGCCGTCCTGCCGCGCTCCACGCGGCGCTTCGCCGGGTGAGCGCTTTCACGCCGCTTTTCCGTGGAGGCGTCGGCGGGTGCGGCCGCGCGGGGCGGGTGTCCGGCGGGTACGCGGCCGGTCCGGAGGATCCCTTCGGTGCGGAAGCAGCGCCATGGTGAACGCCATCACCTGGCCGTTCCATGCATGCGGCGACAGCGTACCGCAGACACGTTGGAGCGGCCCGAACCGCGTGCCCGGTGGAACAGCGGGTGTCTCGCGACCGCCTTCGGGCGGTCGCGGCGACGAAGCCGGGTAACGGCTTCGTCGATCTCCCCTCGCGTCCCCAAGCGAGGTTTTGGGAGCGCGCGGGACGTGTTCTTTCGCCGGCAGGCCCCGCTCCACCAGGCCCCGAGGCGAGCCCGATTACCACGGAGTGAGGTACGCCGCGCCCCTCGCATTGACCGGCCCGGCGAATTGTGCCACTATCGCGCGGTACCGGGCGGCGCGCCGCCTCGCAGGCTCCCGCGGCCCACGGCCGCCCGGATGGCCCCTCGCAGCCGCGCGCCGCACACCCATTCAGGGAGCATCGAACCATGGACGCACGCGCGCTCGCCAAGAGCCTCCACCCCCTCGAGACGAAAGTCCTTCTCCGCTACGGCCCCGGCGACGAGCTCGGGAACGGGCGGCTCGCCGCCGAGCTCGGCTACAAGGAGGGCCAGTCCAACCAGGCTTTCTCGTGGCTCGGCGCCAAGGGCCTCGTCGAGGAGGCCGGCCGCTCGACCCGCGTCGTCTACGAACTGACCCCCCTCGGCCGCGAGCTCGCGGAAAAGGGAACGCCCGAGGAGCGCATGCTCCGCCTCGTGGCCTCGGGGTCGGGCGCCACCCTGCCCGAGCTCGCCGCCGCGCTCGGCCTCGAGCAGAAGGACGTCGGCTCCGCCTTCGGCCAGCTTTCGAAGGAAGGCATCCTCGCGATGGGCGAGGGGAAGAAGGCCTCGCTCGCCTCCGGCAAGCCCTCGGCTCGCATGGCCGCCGTCCGCGCCCTGCTCGAACGGGCCGCGTCCCGCGCCGACGGCATCCTCGGCGACGAGGAGCTCGCCGCCGGCGAGAAGGCCGCCATGGCCGGCGTCGCGAAGAAGCGCGGCTCCGGCGACGCCGCCTTCCGCGTGGCCGAACGCGAGACCATCGTATACCGCCTCTCCGCCGCCGCCCCCGAAGCCGCGGCCGCCCTGCGCGAGCTCGGCGTCACGGGCGAGGAGATCGGCGCCCTCACGGCCGCCATGCTCGAGTCCGGCAGCTGGAAGGAAGGGACCTTCCGCCCGTACAACGTCGGCGTCCAGCCGGCCCGCCTCATGCCCGGCCGCCGCAATCCCTACGGCGAGTTCCTCGAGAGCGTCAAGGACAAGCTCGTCTCGCTCGGCTTCGAGGAGTTCGACGGCTCGCTCGTCGAGACCGAGTTCTGGAACTCCGACGCCCTGTTCATGCCGCAGTTCCACTCCGCCCGCGACATCCACGATGTCTACCGCCTGGCCGAGCCGACTTCCGCGAAGTTCATCGAGGAACCCTACCTCTCGCAGGTGGCAGCCGCCCACGAGAACGGCGGAGCCACGGGCAGCCGCGGCTGGAG
>JAKLEE010000235.1 GCA_022703215.1 Spirochaetota bacterium
CTCGCGGTGATGAACATCGCGAGCCGGGTGCTGGTGGCCCTGGCCACCTTCGGCGCGTACACCCTGCTCGGGAACGAGCTCACGCCCTCCATCGTCTTCACCACGCTCTTCGTGCTCAAGGGCATCGAGTCCGAACTCTCGATGATCAACGACATCATCCGCAACGTCTCGCGGGTGCGCAGCTCGGGAGCCCGGCTCCTGCCCCTCGCGCGCGCGAAGGGCGTCGGCGCGCTTCCCTCGATCGACGAAGCGGAAGCGCCCGGCGCCGCGCTCGCATTCGACGGCTACACGGCGCGCCACGACGACGCGGCGACGCCCTGCCTGCGGAACCTGGAGCTCCGCGTGGCCCGCGGCGAGGCCGTGGCCGTGGTGGGGGCGGTGGGCTGCGGGAAGTCCTCGCTCTTCAAGGCCCTGCGCAACCAGCTCGTGACGGTGGCGGGCCGCGTCGCGACGATCCGCCCCGAGGGCCGGGATGGCCGGGAGCCGCGGCTCGGCTGGGCCTCACAGGACCCCTTCGTCATGAACGCGTCGCTCCGCGACAATGTCGCCTTCGGCGCCGAGCCCGACGTGGCCGCGCTCGAACGGATCATCGACGCCTGCGCCCTCCGCGCAGACCTCGAGGCCATGCCCGCGGGCCTCGACACCGAGATCGGCGAGAACGGGCTCAACCTTTCCGGCGGGCAGAAGGCCCGCGTCCAGCTCGCGCGCGTCGCCGCGCAGGAGCCGGACCTCGTGCTGCTCGACGATCCACTCTCAGCGGTGGACCACCACACCGAGGCGGAGCTGCTCGAGCGCCTCGTTTTCGGTCTCTGGAAGGACAGGACCCGCGTGGTGGCGACCCACCGGCTCGGCTCGCTCGGGCGCTTCGACCGCGTAGTCTACATGGTCGATGGCGCCATCGCCGCGACGGGAAGCCACGAGGAGCTCCTGGCCTCGTGCCCGGACTACGCCGCCTTCGTGTCGCACCACGCCGCCGTCGAGGGCGAGGGGAAGGCCGCGAAGGAGGTGGCGGAGACCCAGGCCCCCGGAGGCGCGGCCGCCGCGGACGTGTCGGGGGGCAGGGTGACGGTGGAGGAGGCGACCCGGACCTCGAAGGGCGGCAAGCCCGCGGTGCTCGCCCTGCTCTCGGACCTGATGGACGGTTCGGGCATCGGGAGGACGGGCTTCGCCGCGCTGCTCGCGCTGGCCGTCTCCGCCTGGGCAGTGTTCCGCCTCCTCCCCGATGCCTGGCTCGCTGCCTGGAGCGGCGAGCGCGGCGCTTCCTTCATCGGCCCCCTACTTTCGCCCCTGCTCGGGAGCGCGGGCGCGAACCTGCTCGCGTACGCGGGGCTCTCCGCGCTCCTCCTCGTCGTCGACGCGGGGCTGTCCATAGCCTGGATGCTGCTCATGACCGCCCTCGCGACGCGGACGCACGAGCGCATGCTCTCCGCGCTGCTCGCCGCGCCGACGCGCTTCTTCGACTCGACGCCCTCGGGGCGCATCGTCAACCGCTTCTCGATCGACCTGGGCGAGGTCGACTCGACGCTCGGCTCCGCGGGCATTCTCTTCCTGCGCGGCGCGCTCGAGATCTCGCTCTCGATCGTGTTCTGCCTGCTCCTCGTGCCCTCCACGGTCCTCGTGTTCCCGCCGGTCGTCGCGCTCTTCCTCCTCCTCAACCGGGTGAACCTGCCCCTGAGCCGGGCCCAGCGCAAGTACGGCTCGGTGCAGACCGGCAAGGCGCTCTCGCTCGTCAAGGAAGGGGCCGCCGGCGCGGAGACCGTCGCGGCGCACGGGCGGGGCGCCTGGTTCGAGCGGCTCCTCAGGGAGCGGCTCGCGGCGCACAACGCGGTGGAGCTCGCGCGAATGGCCACGCGCACCTGGTACGGCGTCCGCGCCGAGACCCTGCCCGCCCTGATGCTGGCCGCCGTGGCCGCGCTCGCCTTCCTCTCGCGCTCGGGCGGGGGCGCCTCGGTCGCGGCCGTGGCCGGCCTCGCCCTGGTCTACGCCCAGTCGGTGGGCTCGGGCTTCGGCCGCATCATGTGGAGCTGGAACCAGAGCGAGATCGCCTTCGTCGGCTACGAGCGCTGCAAGGAATACGCGACCCTGGAGCGCGAGGCACCGACGACGCGCGCCCCGGTCCTGTCGCCCGAAACGCCCTGGCCCACGGAAGGCCGCATCGAGTTCCGCGAGGCGAAGCTGCGCTACGCCGGGGACCTGCCGCTCGTCCTCAAGGGCGTCTCCTTCGAGGTCCCGGGCGGCGCGCACGCAGGCCTCGTCGGACGCACGGGCTGCGGGAAGAGCACGGCGCTCCAGGCCCTGCTCCGCTTCGTCGAGCTCGAGTCGGGATCGATACTCGTGGACGGCGTCGACGTCGCCTCCATACCCCTCGAACGGCTCAGGCGCGCGATCGCCTTCATCCCGCAGGATCCCGTCCTCTTTCCCGGCACGCTCCGCTCGAACCTCGACCCGCTCGGGCGCCGGGACGAAGCGGCCTTGGTCGCGGCGCTCGATCGCGCCGGGCTCTCCCGCCTCGCGACCCGCGAAGGCCTCGAATCGGAGGTGCAGGGCTCGGGCGATAACCTGAGCCGCGGCGAGCGCCAGCTCGCGTGCCTGGCGCGGGCCTTCCTGCTCGAGGCGCGCATCATCCTGCTCGACGAGGCCACCGCGAGCGTCGACGTGGCGACCGACACGGCCATCCAGCGCGTGGTCGAGCGCGAATGCCGCGGCCTCACGGTGCTCACCGTGGCGCACCGGCTCGGCACCCTCAAGGCCGCCACCCGAGTCGTGGAGCTGTCCGCCGGCAGGGTCGTCGCCGTCCGCGACCGCGGGCGCGCGGGGAATCCCGTACCCGCCTGAAGCGGCCGCCGCTTTCCGGAGCCGGCGCTGGCATCCGGCGGCGTTTCGTGCGAAGATCGGGCGCATGATGCGGAAAGCGGACGGGAAGGGCGGACGGAAGGCTTTGAGGATAGCGCTCGGCGCGGCGGGAACGCTGGCGGCGCTCGCGCTCGGCGCGCTTACGGTGACGCGGCACGGCCTCGTGCCGCCGGGCACGGGCTTCATGATCCGCGCCCGCGCCGCGCTGTCCGCGCTCGAGCCCGTGCCCTACGAAGCCGCGGCCCGGCGCGCGGCTGGCGAGGCCGACCTCGACATCGTGGCGAGTCCGCCACGGGACGCCGTCGACACGCGCGACCTCTCATTCGAAGGCACGGGAGGCGCGCTGCCCGTGCGGCTCTACCGCGCGGACGGCGCCGCAGCCGGCCCCGCGCCCGTCCTCCTTTTCATGCACGGCGGCGGCTGGGTCCAGGGAAGCGTCGGAACCTACGACGCGCTCTGCCGCTGGCTCGCCGTGGAATCCGGCGCCGTGGTCGCCAGCCTCGAGTATCGCCTGGCACCCGAGCACCCGTATCCCGCCGCCGTGGAGGACGCGCTCGCCGCCTACCGCTGGCTGCTCTCGGGCGGCGCGGGAACGGACGCGGACCCCGCTCGCGTCTTCGTATCGGGCGATTCGGCGGGCGGCAACCTCGCCGCCGTGCTCTGCCTGGCCGCCCGCGAGTCGGGCCTTCCGCAGCCCGCGGGCCAGATTCTCCTCTATCCGGCCACGGATCTTTCCCGCACCGACACTATTTCGCGCGCCAAGTACGGCTCAGGCTACCTGCTCGACGCCGAGGCCATGGACTGGTTCATGGACCAGTACGTGCCCGACCGGGCCGGGCGCTCCGACTGGCGCGTCTCGCCCCTGCTCGCGCCGTCCCACGCCGGCCTCGCCCCGGCTTTGGTCTACACCGCCGAGTTCGACGCGCTCCGCGACGAGGGCGAAGCCTACGCCGCCACGCTCGCCGCCGACGGCACCCGGGTAGCCTTGCGGCGCATGAAAGGCCAGGTCCACGGCTTCGCGTCCACCAACCGCTTTTCCCGGGCCGCCTACCGCGTCTACCGCGAGGTCGGCGCCTTCGTGCGGGAGGGGAAGCTGCCGGACGAGCGGTAAGGGCCGTGTCCGGCGAGTCCGGAACCTCCGTCCGACCGCTTGACACTTTCGCGCCGTTCCGGTAATTTCTCCCTCGTTCCG
>JAKLEE010000236.1 GCA_022703215.1 Spirochaetota bacterium
CTCGGTCTCGGCGGAAAGCGTCCGGGATAGGCAGGACGCGGAGGCTCCGGGCGCCCCGTCGGCGCCGGAGGGCGCCTCCGGCCGGGCTTTCCGCTCCAATCGGGCCGCGCCTCCCGCCCCGCCCGCGGGACCGGCCCGGACGGCCCGATTTCCGCTGCAATCCCTGGCGCGACTCCCCGCTCAGGCGGCGCCGTCCCGCTCCGGCTGGGCGCCCCCGTTCTTCTATCCGGCGAACCCTGTCCCCCGGAGCCCTCTCCCTCGAGGTCTGTCCCCCGAGCGCAGTCCCCCTTGAGCTCTGTCCCCCGAGCGTTGCGCCCGAAGCGCGGCTGCGCTAGGCTGGACCGGCCTGTCCTTTGAGGAGGTCCCCATGTCCGCGAACATCCGCCTGTGCCGCATCCCCGACGGGGACCGCGACCTGTCCCTCGACCTTTCCATGGCCGCGCGCCACGGCCTCGTCACGGGGGCGACGGGCACGGGCAAGACCGTGACCCTGCAGGCCCTGGCCGAGGGCTTGTCCCGCGAGGGGGTCAGCGTCTTCTGTTGCGACATCAAGGGCGATCTTTCAGGAATCGCCGCCCCGGGTTCGTCCGGGGCCAAGATCGCCGGCGCCTTCGGCAAGCTCGGACTTCCGCAGCCGGAGTGGGCCGCCTGCCCGGTCGAATTCTGGGACGTGGCGGGAAAGCTCGGCCTGCCCCTCCGCGCCACCGTGTCCGACCTGGGGCCGCTCCTCCTCTCGCGCCTCCTCGCGCTCTCGGACGTGCAGGCCGATGTCATCCGCATCCTCTTCCGCGTCGCCGACGAGCGGGGCCTGCCCGTCCTCGACCTGAAGGACCTGCGCGCCCTCATCGGCTGGGTCTCGGACCACGCGGAGGAGCTCAAGGCGGAATACGGCCTCCTTTCGCCGCAGAGCCTCGCCGCGCTCCAGCGCTCGGTGCTGGTCCTCGAGGAAACCGGCGCGGGCGCCTTCTTCGGCGAGCCCGCCCTGTCGGTCGCGGACCTGCTTCGCGCCAGGCCCGACGGCAGGGGGACGGTGCACGTGCTCGCGGCCGAGGCGCTGATGAACGAGCCCGCCCTCTACGCGGTGGTCATGCTGCACCTGCTCGGCGAGCTCTTCGAGGAACTGCCGGAGGCGGGCGACCTTCCGAAGCCCAAGCTGGTCCTCCTCGTCGACGAGGCGCACCTCCTTTTCGACGAGGCTCCGAAGGCCCTGGTCGACGCGGTCGAGCGCACCGCGCGCCTCGTGCGCTCCAAGGGCGTGGGGCTCTGGCTCGTCACGCAGAGCCCGCTCGACGTGCCTGAGTCCGTGCTCGGCCAGCTGGGGAACCGCGTCCACCACGCCCTGCGCGCCTACACGCCGAAGGACCGCGCCGCGGTCGACTCGGTGGCCGACAACCTGCGCCCGAACCCCGGGCTCGACCCACGGGCGGCCATCACCGAGCTGGGCGTCGGCGAGGCCCTGGTCAGCTTCCTCGATTCCGAGGGCCGCCCCCTGCCGGTCGAGCGCGCCCGCGTGGTGCCGCCCGCCTCGCGCGTGGGGCCGCTTTCCGCCTCGGAGCGCGCCGCCCTCGTCGGCGCCTCTGCGCTCGGCGGAACCTACGCCCGCGTTTTCGACCGCGAGTCCGCCTACGAGCTCCTCAAGGGCAGGGCGACCGGCGGCGCTTCACCGGCCGGCGGCGCCTCGCGCGGTTCCGGCGGCGCGGGCTACGGCGGCCCCTCCGGAGGCGCGTCCGGCGAGCCGTCCATAGAGGACATCGAGGCCGAGCTCCGGGGCGAAAGCCCGCGCGGCCCTGGTGGCGCGTCCGGCGATCCGTACTTCCGCGACGAGGCGGAAGCCGCGCCCGAGCCGGAGCGCCGGCCCGCCCCGAGGACGCGCGCGGAACCGGCGAGGACGACGCGCCGCGCCTCGGGCGGCTTCGTGGAGGACCTGGCGCGCGCGGCCGTCCAGTCCGCGAGCAGGGAACTCGGCCGCCAGCTCGTGCGCGGACTCCTCGGCACGCGGCGCAGGCGCCGCTGAACGCGGCGGGCCCCCGAGGGCAGCCCGGCGGAGGCGAGCCCGCGTCGGGGCGGCGCCCTGCCGCGCCCGAAACGGCATCATGAAAAGGACGAAACATGAAAGAAACGGAAAACAAAGCCCCCTCGCTCGAGGACCATGAAAACCGGGTGCACTGGCGCGTCGTGCTCCGCGGCGCCGCGACCATCTGGCAGGCAGAGCCCGCCCTCATGTCGCTCGTCCTCGTCGCGGCGCTGGCTGACGGCTTCGTGCCCGTGCTCGGCCTGCTGCTCATGCGCGCGGTGGTCGACCTCGTGGTCTCAGGCGGGCTTCCGGGCGCGGGCGGCGTCCGCCTCGGGCTATTGTCCGCGGCCTGGCTCGCGACCATGGTCGGGCAGTACTCGCTCTCGACCCTCTCGGAATACCTCGCCGAGCGGACCTCGCAGCGCGCCGCGCGCGTCCTGTCCGGGCGCATCATGGACAAGGGCCTCTCGTTCGCGGGGCTCGCGCACTTCGAGGACCCGGCCTACCACGACCTGGCCGGCTGGGTGAACTATGTCTTCAATCCCGTGAACGCCCTGGTCTACCAGGCGGCGGACCTGGTCAAGCACGCCTTCCAGTTCGTCTCCGTGGCCGCCGTCTTCGCCGCGCTCGACTGGTGGATACCCCTCGCCCTGGCCCTCTCGGTCGTCCCCGGGGCCCTGGCCTCGCTCCGCACGGCGGACGCCCGGGCGAAGCTCGACGAGGACCTCAAGAAGCTCGACCGCAAGGTCATGTACCTCCGCGGCCGGGCCCTGTCGGCGCAGTCCGCCAAGGAGCTCAGGATCTTCGGCTTCGACCGGCTCTTCCGCCGCAAGGCGTACGAGGCCTTCCGCGAGACGGACGAACGCAACGCCGCGCTCGCGAAGCGGAACCTCGGCCGGCAGCTCGGCGCCACCGCGTTCCGCGTCGCCGCGGCGGGCGGGGTCTTCCTGTACCTCGCCGCGCGCGTCCGCTCGGGCGAGGTCTCGGCCGGCTCGCTCGCGCTCTTCCTCCAGGCCATCTTCCAGTTCTCGTCGAGCGTGCTCATGCTCGTGATGGTCTGGAGCTACACGCGCACCGCGGTGGAATTCTTCTCGCGCTACTTCGCCTACATGGCGCTCGGCGACACCCTCGACCTGTCGCGCTCGTCGCGCGTCCTCGACGGGCCCTTGCGCGAGCTCCGCTTCGATGACGTCTCGTTCGCCTACCCCTCGGGCGCGAAGGCGCTCGAGGGCGTCTCGTTCACCCTGCGCGAGGGCGACTCGCTCGCGCTCGTCGGCGAAAACGGCGCGGGCAAGTCCACCATCGTCAAGCTCGCCGCGCGCTTCTACGACCCGACGGGTGGTCGCGTCCTCGCGAACGGCGTCGACCTCCGCGAGCTCGAGCCCCGGGCCTGGCGCGAGCGGCTCTCGGCCGCCTTCCAGGACTTCTGCAAGTTCGAGCTCACCCTGGCCGAGAACGTCTTCGCCGACGGGGCGGAACGCCGCTCGCTCGCCTCGGAAAAGCTGCCCGACCTGCTCGGCGGCGATCTGCTCGCCACGATGCCCGAGGGCGAAAGCACCATGCTCGGCACCGAGTTCGGCGGCCGCGAGCTCTCCGGCGGGCAGTGGCAGCGCGTCGCCCTGCTCCGCGCCTTCGCCAAGCGCCACGAGCTCCTCATGGTGGACGAGCCCACGGCCAGCATCGACCCGCTCGAGGAGGCGGCGGTGTTCCGCGCCATCCTCGCGCGCGAAAGCCGCATGACATTGCTCGTCACGCACCGCCTCGGCTCCATCCGCCAGGCGACGCGCATCCTCGTGCTCAAATCCGGCCGCGTCGTCGCCGAGGGTTCCCACGACGAGCTCCTCGAACGCGACGCCTACTACGCCACGCTCTGGAACAGCCAGGCGGAGCTCTACCGGGAGTGAGGCGGTGCGCGGCCGCCCGTTCCGGGGCGCCGCGCCGCGAGCGCGCCACGCCCGCGGCCCGGAGCGCGTATCGTCCCCGCGGCGCGGGCGTGGCGCGCTCGCGGGAAGGGGCGTATAGTCCTCG
>JAKLEE010000237.1 GCA_022703215.1 Spirochaetota bacterium
GTTCGACCGAGCCGGACGAGGCGCCGATCGTGACGCGCCCGCCGGCTCCGGAGACGCTCACGTCGCCCGAGATGGCCCTGGCGGCCGCCCGGCCGGCGCAGGTGTCGATGCTTACGGAACCCGAGGCCGATTCGCCGGCGGCGTCCCCGCCGACACGTTCGATTTCGATATCGCCCGAAGCGCTGCGCGCCGCCGCGCTTCCCGTAACGCCGCTGGCGCTCACATCGCCGGAGGCGGTCCTGACGGCGAGCGTTCCGACCTCTTCCGCGTTCACGTCGCCCGAGATGGTCTCGATCGACAGGGCGCCGGTACAGGCCTTGACCTCGACGTCGCCGGAGGCCGAATTGAGCTCCAGAGCGCAGGCCACGCCCTCGACGGCGATATCGCCGGACTTGGTGGCGACCCGGGCGCGGACCAGGGTTTCGGGAAGCTCGAGGCGGATTTCCTCCGCGGCGTGACGGCCGGCGGAGCGCTCGACGATCGCGAGCTCGCCGGAATCCAGCTCGAACGTGAAATTCACCGCGCCGCGCGCTCCCCGCGCCACGAAGCGCGCCTCCGCCACCGCGGAGGGCAGCACTCGCACCTCGCCGGAGAAAACCTCGAGCCGTAGCGAGTCCAGCCCATCGGCGGGAAATACCTTTTCGATCTCACCATCGCCGTAGCGATCCCCTTCCTTCGGTCCGAGCGGACCGAGGTCGAGGTCCAGGTTCAGGTCGATGTCGAGCCCTTCCAGCTTTTCGCCGAGCGTCTGGAGCGCGTCGCGGAGACGGCCGCCAAGGCCGGAAAGCTTTTCCGCCCGCGACCTGCGCGAGCTTCGGAATCCGGAATCCTCGCCATCGCGTTCGCGCCCGCCACTTTCCTGCCGATCGCGCGCTCCCTTGCCGCCCGTGAGTTCCGCGGCGAGCGCGTCGGGCGGGGTCAGGGCGTCGACCAGCTCCTCCTCGCCCTTCTCGGGGTGCCGGTCCTTGAGCTCGTCGATGTGGCTTTCCATTTCCTTGATGAAATCGTCCCGCTCTCCGGATTCCATCGACGCAAGCGCCGAGCGCAGGGCTTCCAGGTACTCGCGCGCGGTCATCGCGTGCCTCCTTCGATACGCCGCAGGGCGGCTACGTTGCGGTCAAATTCCTCGCGCATGGCGGCCAGCACGAGCTGCCCCGTCGGCGAGAGCCTGTAATACTTCCGCGGATGCCCCGTCTCGGGCGTGGTCCACGAGGGGGAAAGGCTGCCTTCGCGCGTCATTCGCGCGAGCAGCGGATACAGGGTCCCTTCGGAGACTTCGAGCCCGGCCTGCGCGAGGGCTTCCATCATGTCGAGGCCGTAGCTCTCGTCGCGGGAAGCGAGCAGGCTGAGCGCGCAGAGGTCCAGGAAACCCTTGCGGCTCTGCGAGCGCCACTTATCCACGAGGGCCATGGCGGCGTCCATCTCATCCATGATCCGCTCCTTTACCTGAGTTCCGGCATGCGCCAGCGGGCGCAGAAGCCGTCCCTGAATTCCCGGAACCGCGAAGGATCGCCGTCCTCGCCGCCGGAACCCCGCTCCGGCGCAGGCTGCGGCGCGCCGTAAGCATCCACGATACTGCCCGCCGGCTCACGCCGCGCGAACTCGCGCCCGAACGCCTCGGCCGCCGCGCCCAAGGCGCGCGCGAGCCCTCCGGAGTTCGTGGCCGTCGTCATCGAAACGCTTCGCATGACAACCTCCAAATATCTTGCTATGCAATGCATAATATTAATGGCCCGGCTTGTCAACATAAAAAAACGGCCCGCGGGTAGCGGGCCGGAGAGCGTAGATGCCAGCCTCTCAGCGGCCGCGGAAAATCCCCGCAAGCGCGAGGGCCGCGCCGGCGAGCAAGCCGACGGCGGCGGCGACACGGAATCCGAGGGCTGCCTTGCGCGCCGAACCGAGGATGTCTTCCTCCGAACGGACGGATACCAGGAAGCGGCCCTTCGCGGGCTTGCGGACGACGAGCGAACCGCCGGAGTCGGAGGCTTCGCCGAGCACATACAACTCGCGGCCGGAGGGGATGCAGGTTTCCTCGAAGCGGTAGCCCGTGGTCCTCCGGCCGCCCGGGAGCGCTCCGAGCGCGCCCAGGTCGACGGAAACCGAACCGATCCGGATGGAGCCGAGTCCGGAACCGGCCTCGTGCCTCGAGAACGTTTTTTCCGGTTCGACCGTCGCGCCGCGCGGATCCACGAGGATGCCGCCGGTCGAGTCCTCGACCCGGAACGGAACTTCGCGGCGTATCTTCGACACCACATCGGATCCGCTCCGCGAACGGCGCTCGCGCCGGCCGTCGTGCTCCTCCCAGTATTCCTCCTCCCAGAGCCGGGTGGCGACGCACTCGTACCAGACGCAGTCCGTGCCCGAATACTCCGCGCGGAGCGCTTCGACGGCGACCGCGCGACCCTTCAGCTCCACGACCCGGGCGAAGGACCCCGCGCCGATCTCCGAGGCGACCGCCGCTGCCAGTTCGCCGAGCTCGAGTGCGCCACTCGTCTCGGTGGCGGCGACATCATAGGCCTTGCGCCCTTTCGAGCCGCCGACCAGGAAGAAGACAAGCGAAAGGACGAGCGAGATTCCGGCGCCTATGAAAAAAGCCATTGCGTTCCTCCGCGCGAAGGGTATCCGACGGGAAAAGTATCGCTCCGGACGGCGTCCGGCGCCAGAGCCGCGCGGCGAAGCGGTTCCGGGGCCGGCCGGCGCTTGCCGGCGACGACGCATGCGGCTATGTTCGAACCGTGGATCCGAGAGTTCCCGACGCCCACCTCCACCTCTTCGACCTCGAGTCGGCTTCGCCGGGCTCGATACGCAAGCTGGCGGAGGAGGAAAGCTCCGGCCGCAGGCGACGCCGTGCCTCCGCGTGCCACGACCGGGCCGAATTCGAAGCCACGGAGGCCTACCGCTCAGAGGGGCTTTCCTTCGACCTCTCCTTCGGCATCCATCCGCAGCACGCGGTGTGGGACGACGCCGAATTCCTCGCCAACCTTGCGCGGCAGGGGCGTATCGCGGCCATCGGGGAGTGCGGCTTCGAATTCTTCGGCGACAGGCCCGCGTGGACGCGAACGGCCGGGAACGAAAAGCTCCAGCGCGCGGTCTTCGAATTCCAGATAGGCGTCGCGCGCGAACGCGACCTGCCGGTCGTCATCCACCAGCGGAAGGCGCTCGACCTGGTCTTCGCCTACACCCGCGACCTGAAGCGCTTGCCCGCCGTGGTATTCCACGCCTGGGCCGCCCCCCCGCGCGAGGCCGAAGCGCTACTCGCCAGGGGCATCCACGCCTATTTCTCGTTCGGAACGCCGATATTGAACGGCAACAAGAAGGCGGCGGCGTCCTGCGCCGGGCTTCCCGACGGGGCCGTGCTTCTCGAAACCGACGCGCCCTGGCAGCCGCCCCGCGGGGAACGCCTCTGCCTACCCGCTCACCTCGACCGCGTACTCGCCTCGGCCGCGACGCTGCGGGGTGTCGAGCCCGGGGCGCTCTCGGAGCTTGTCGAGCTCAACTACGCGGCGGTTTTCGGCCCGCCCCGCTGAGCGCCTCCGCGGCCGATCCGTTAGATCGACGAAGCGAAGCTTCGTCGCCGCGAAGGGCGCTCGGTTGATCGCCGAAGCGCAGCTTCGGCGCCGTCAAGGCGCCATAGGCGCCTTGACGCTAGGCCTTGAAGTGGTTCGCCTGCTCCACGACCTTGGCGGCCAGCTCGCGGTTGCGCTCTCCGAGCTCGGCGGAAACACGGGCTGATTCCGCAATGGACTTCCCGCCCTCGTCGATGGCGCCGATGCCGGCGCGGACTTCCTCCGTCACTTCCACCAGGTTCTTCATTTCCGAGGCGACCATGATGCTGCCCTCGCGCATCTCCGCGGTGGCCGAACGCACTTCCGAGGTGCCGCGGTTGATCTCCGACAACGCCTCGAGGACCTGTTTGGTGCCCTCGTTCTGTTCGGCCATGGCG
>JAKLEE010000238.1 GCA_022703215.1 Spirochaetota bacterium
TTTCCTTTCCGACGAGCGCCTCTGGGCGCCTCCGGAAGAGACCGCCCGCGAGCTCATGGACAGGTACGGATGCCGTATCGTCGTGGTCGGACTCGGGACGAAAGGCGCTTTGCTCCTCGAGCGCGGCGCGAAAGCAGTGAAAGTGCCCGCGGTCCGCGCCCGGAAGGTCGTGTCGACCATCGGGGCGGGCGACGCCCTTTTCTCCGCCTGCGCGCATTTCCTGCTCGCGGGGCGGAGCGCGTCCGAGGCCCTGGAACTGGCGACGCGCTTCGCCTCGTGGAAGATCGGCGAGACCGGGGCGGCCGCGGGCTTCCTCACGGAGGCGGAAACGCTCGCTCTGGAAGTCGAGTCCATATGAACAGGATTTCAAGGAAAGGAAATTCGATAGGAATGAGTTTCGATACAGGAGGAAAGAGATGAAGAAGCGAACCTGGTTCGCGGCCGCGATCGCGGCCATCGGCTTGGCGGCGCTGCTCGGCGCCTGCGCGGGAACGCCCGACGCCGAGGAAGTGTTTTCCGCCGGCCCCGCCTTCGAGACGGTAGCCCCCGGCACCGTCGAGGACAAGGGGCACCCGCTCATGAACCGCGTCGTCGCGGCGCATGACGAGCTCAAGCCCGCCGCCGACGAGGTGGTGGTGTACTATGTGCGCAACGACAAGGAATACGCCAGCTGGGGCTTCTGGCTCTGGGCCGTGCCCGGCGGCGACGGCTCACTCGCCTGGGACAAGACCCAGCACCTCGGCGTCGCGGCCGACGTGGGCTACCTGCGCTTCAAGAAGGACGGCTCGACCCTGGGCGTCAACACACTCGGAGCTGACGGCCTCTTCGGCGTCATCGCCCGCCGCGACTCCGGCTGGGACAAGGACGGCGACAACGACCGCATCCTCGACGCGAACGTGACGAACGAATGGGTCATCTTCGAGAAGGACGGCAAGACCTACGCCTACGGTCCCTACGTTCCCACCATCGACAACGCCAGGCTCGCGAGCGGCACCGAGATCGTGCTCGACCTGTCCGGCCGCTTCGGCCTGCCGACCGAGGCCGGAAACGGCGGCTTCACCGTGAGCCGCGCGGACGGCTCGGGCGAGCTGGCCATAGTCGACGTGGTCAACAACGCCGACCCCGCGAACAAGGCCAACAACTACGCGCGCCGCGTCCTCGTCAAGCTCGCCGCCGAGGCGCCCCTCGACGCGCCGCTCGTGGTGTCGCACCCGGCCTTCCTCGCGCCGGTCGCGGTGGATTCGGCCGCGCTCGCCGCCTCGCTGGCCGACAGGCTGGTGCCGCCCGAGGGCTACAAGCTCGGCGCCATCTACGATGCGACGCGCAAGTCGGTCGAGTTCCGCCTCTGGAGCCCCTTCGCCAGCAAGGTCGTGGTCCGGCTCTACAAGGCCAGCCAGGCTGCCACGGCCGACTACAGCCTGGAGCTCTCGAAGGACGCCGCGACCGGCGTGTGGTCGGGCCGCTTCTCGACCGTCGATCCGGACGGATTTTTCTACGAATACGGCATCTTCGCCGGCGCCAAGGAGCGCATTGCGCTCGACCCGTACGCCTGGTCCATGGACGCCTTCACCGGCACGGGCATCGGCCGCGGCGCGGTCGTGAATCCCGCCAGGGCCCTGCCCGCGGGCGGCTGGGAAGGCTACGAGGACGTGGTTCTCGCCCAGCGCGAGGACGCGATCATCTACGAGGTCTCGGTCCGCGACTTCACCATCGCGAAGGACTCGGGCGTCAAGGCGCGGCCCGGCTCGTACCTGGCCTTCATCGAGAAGATTCCCTACCTGAAGGCGCTCGGCGTCACCCACGTCCAGCTCATGCCGGTGCTGAACTTCTACTACACCGACGAGACGAAGACCGCCTACGAGGCCACGGGCCGCGCGAGCGACAACAACTACAACTGGGGCTACGACCCGCACTCGTACTTCACGCCCGAGGGCTGGTTCGCCACCGACGCGCGCGACCCCTACGCGCGCATGATCGAGCTCAAGACCCTGGTCAAGGAGCTCCACAAGGCCGGGCTCGGCGTGCTGCTCGACGTAGTCTACAACCACACCGCGAACACCGAGATCTTCGAACCCGTCGTGCCCGGCTACTTCTACCGCCGCGACGCGCGCGGCGCGCTCACGAGCCAGTCCGGCTGCGGCAACGACGTGGCCACCGAGCGCGCCATGGCCGCCCGCCTGATGCGCGACTCGCTCGAGTACTGGGTGCGGGAGTACAAGGTCGACGGCTTCCGCTTCGACCTCATGGGCCTGATCGCCGCCGATCCAATCCTGAAGGCCCGCGAAGCCATCGCGAAAATTCCGGGAAAGGACGACATCCTCTTCCAGGGCGAGGGCTGGAAGATGTACTCGGGCCCTTCGCTCGCCGTGATGGACCAGAACTACATGACCCGCACCGACCTCGTGTCCGTCTTCAACGACGAGATCCGCGACATCCTCAAGGCCGGAGGCATGAATGACCGGCAGAAGGGCTTCGTCACGGGCAAACCGGTCAACACCGCGATGATCTTCAACAACATCTCCGGCCGGCCCATGCTCAACTTCAAGGCGGACGATCCGGGCGACTCGATGATCTACGTATCGGCCCACGACAACCTGACCCTGGCCGACAACATCGCCTTCAACACCGGACTCATGGCCAAGTATCCCGACGAGCGAGCGGAAATCGCAGCGCGCGTCAAGCTGGCCAACTTCTTCGTGCTGACCGGGCAGGGCATCGCTTTCCTGCACTCAGGCGACGAGCGCGGCCGCACCAAGCCGAAGCTCTCGAGCACCACCGAGGTGACCGGCGACTACGTCCACAACAGCTACGACGCCTCGGACGACATCAACCAGTTCCCCTGGACCGTCGAGGGCGAGTTCGCCGCGAGCGCCGAGTGGGTGAAGGGCCTCATCGCCATCCGCAAGGCCAACGCCGCCTTCCGCCTCGGCGACGCCGCGAAGGTGGCCGCAGCCCAGAAGCAGCTGGCCCACGCGGACCAGCTCTCGATGGGCTGGACCGTCCAGTACGAGGGACAGACCTTCGTGCTCCTCGTCAACGCGAACTTCGACCTGCCCGTCACCTTCGAGACCGGTCTCGGCCTTTCGGGCGCCCGCGCCCTGGTCGACTCCGACGAGGCGAATCCCGCCGGAGTCTCGGAGCCGAGCGGCTACGAGATCAAGGGCACCACGGTCACCGTTGAACCCCTGACGGCGCTCATGCTGAAGCTCTAGCGCAGACCGGATGAAAGGTAAGAGGCGCCCGCCGTGTGCGGGCGCCTCTTCATTTATCTGTCCCTTGCCCGAAAGAGTCGATTTGCGAAACCGTCAAGTGCGAAAATGCCAATAATTTCTGATTAAATCAGTTTAGAGCTATACGGATGTGATGCGCGAGCGATTCAGTCATGCGACTTTTTCATGCTCGCGGGGAATTTCCGCGGCTCGGTTCGAAAGAATCGGGATTACACTCACCTGTCAAACCGGTTTAGAAAATCGGTTTAGCAAAGCGGTTTAGCAAAGCCGCCGCTCATCGAATTCGCGGCTTCCGGTTTGATCCCGGCATATCGCCCGCGAGTCGCGGAGGGCATCGGGTGATCCGATGCCGCCGGCGGCGGAACGGATGAGGGAGGAGTATGTGATCAAACGCACGATACTGACGTTGGCCCTGGCTCTGCTCGTGGCCGGGATGTCGGTCGCGGAGGTCCGCGTGAAGGCGCTCGACGATGTCAACGTCGAGATTGTCTTCACCTGGAAGGACGACGCCGCGACCGAAATGGCGGTCATCGGCACCTTCAACAATTGGGTCGAGCCCGGCGTCCCCATGACGCGCAACGCCGAAGGCCTGTGGGAATACACCCTCAAGGGAACGGTGGCCGACGAGATCGCCTACAAGATCTTCAACAAGGGCACCTACATCTTCGACGCGAAGGC
>JAKLEE010000239.1 GCA_022703215.1 Spirochaetota bacterium
GCCTCGATGACGACGCGGATTTTCGCGCCGCCTCGGGAAGGGCAAGGCGCCGCCTTCCGGGAGTCGCGCCAGGGACAGGAAGGGGTACCCCGCAGCGCAGCGAGGAGTACCCCGGATGGCCCGACCCCGGGCCGGGCGCGCGGGGAAGCGCCGCCCCGCCGGGCTTGCCCGGACCGGGGTGGCGCCCCGATGCCCGATCAGTTCCCGACGGCTCCCGAGCCGAGCAGGACCCCGCTCAGGTAGGGGACGAGCCAGAGCGCCCAGACCGCGATGGAGAGGCGGTGGAAGCCGCGCGCGGCGCGTTCGTCGCGGCGGAGGAGCACGACGGTGGCCCAGAGGGCGTGCGCGCCCATGAGGACGATGGCGAGGAGGCCCGTGACGCCGTGGAGGTCGAGGCGGAACTCGCCGCCGGCGATGCGGCCCATGGCGGTGGTGCCGGCCGTGTCGAGGACGAGGCCGAGCCAGAAGAAGGCGAGCCAGTGCGGCTTGAGGCCGCCCGAGAGTTTCTCTCCCCAGACTCCGACCGTGTAGAGGACGAGGGCTCCCGTGATGGCGACGATGGCGATGGCGAGCATTCCGATTCCTTTGCTGGCGCCCGGGCGGCGCCGGCATTCAGGCGAGGATGGCTTCGAGCGAACGCTCGAGCGCGGCGAGGGTTTCGGGAGGAACGTCCGCGAACGCGGACGCGAAGGCCGAGTCGACCAGGGCGCGGATCTCGCGCACGCGGGCCGCGGCGGAGGGGGCGAAGGCGACGAGGACCTCGCGGCGGTCGTCAGCGGAACGGCGGCGCTCGAAAAGGCCCTGGGCTTCGAGGCGGTCGACGATGCCGACCACGGTGCTCTTGGTGGCGGCGATCTCGCGCGCGAGGGCGCTGACGGTGAGTTCGCCCGAATGCGCGACGGCCTTGACGGCCATGATCTGCGGCAGGGTGAGGCCGGTGGCCTCGAGGCTGGCGGCGACGCGGGCGTGGACGCGCGACTCGAGTTCGCGGAGGAGGAGGGCGACGCGGAAGGCGGACTCGCCGGGAGCGGGGCTGTTCGGATCGTGAGTGGTTCGTGTAGATACCGTACGCATACGAATAATATAGACGGGACGAAGCCGCGCGTCAAGGGAGCGCTCGGGCGGTGTCACGATGCTTCGGGGCGCGCTATACTCCGGAGCGCTCGGACGGAGGTTCCTGTCGTGGTCGCATCGTGGCTCCTCGTGGCGGTGGTGTACGCCGCCTTCGTTTCCCTGGGTTTGCCCGACGGCGCGGGCGGCGTGGCCTGGCCCGCCATGCGCGCGACGCTCGGCCAGCCGCTCGAGGCGCTCGGGCTGGTATCGCTCGTCGGCACGATAGGCTCGGCCCTCTCGGGCTTTGCCTCGGGACACGTGCTGGCGCGGCTCGGGACGGCTCGGGTCGTGCTGGTCTCCGGCCTGCTCACCGGCTTCGCGCTCGTCGGCTACGGCCTGGCGCCGGGCTACCTTTTCGTGGTCCTGCTGGCCCTGCCGCTCGGCTTCGGGGCCGGCTCGGTGGACGCGGGGCTCAACCACTACGCGGCCGAGCGCTGGTCGAGCCGGCGCATGAACTGGCTGCATGCCTCGTGGGGCATCGGCGCGACGCTCGGGCCGCTGGCCATGACCGCCGCCATCGCGGGCGCTTCGGGCGGCGAGGGCTGGCGGACGGGCTATCTCGCCATCGGCGGGGCCCAGCTCGCGCTCGCCTTCGTGTTCCTGCTCACGCTCGGGCTCTGGGACCGGGCGCCGGCGGCCGCGCATGGCGCCGGGGGCGGCGGCGTGCCGGGTGCGGCACGGAAGCTGGTGCCGGGCACCCGGGGCGCGAGGCTCGCGGGGCTGCTGGCTCCGGCCAGCTACGCGCTCTACGCGGGCTGCGAGTTCGGTGTCGGAAGCTGGGCTGCCAGCGTGATGCGCGACGGCCGCGGCTTCGACGCGGCGGTGGCCGGCTCCATCGTGGCGCTGTACTACGGCGCCATCACGGCGGGGCGCGTGGTTTCCGGATTATTCGCGGACCGAGTAGGCAACCGGCGCATGGTGCGCCTCGGGCTCGGGACGGCCGCGTTCGGCGTGGCGCTCTTTTCGCTGCCGCTCGGACCCGGGGCCGCCGCGGCGGGGCTCGCGCTGGCGGGCTTCGGGTACGCGCCGGTCTATCCCTGCCTGATGCACGAGACGCCGCGGCGCTTCGACCCGGAGACGACGCGCAAGGTGGTGGGGCGCCAGGTGGCGAGCGCCTACCTCGGCGGCATGGTGCTGCCGCCCGCGCTCGGGCTTGCGGCCGCCTGGTTCGGTACCGGCGCGGTCGGGCCCGGCGTGCTGGTCTACGTCATCCTGATGGGCCTTGTGGTGGTCGCGCTCGACCGGCTCACCTGACAGGCCCGCGGGCGTTCCGTCCCGCCCGAAGGAGTTCCGATGCCTTCCATGTACGAGATCTACGAAAACCACGCGCCGGAATACGACGAGCTCGTCGACCGCGAGGATAGCCGAGGCGAGCTCCGCGACTTCGTGTCCGCGTTCGTACGCCCGGACGACCGGGCGCTCGAGGCGGGAACGGGCACGGGCCGCGTCACCGCGCTCTACGCGGGCCGCGCATCGCGGGCGCTCTGCTGCGACCGCTCGGCGCACATGCTGGAGCGGGCGCGCGCGCGGCTTTCCGCGCACGGCGCGAAGGTCTCGTACCGCGTTCTCGGCAACCTGGAGCTCGCCCGCGCGGCGGACTCGGGGCCCTTCGACCTGGTCGTCGAAGGTTGGTCCTTCGGGCACACGGTGTCGGACTTCCCGGGGCGCGAGGACGAAACCTGCGACGCCCTCGTGGCGGCGTGCCGAGCCTGCCTCGCGCCGGGGGGGCGACTGCTCTTCCTCGAGACCCTCGGGACGAACGCGCCAGCGCCCGCGGCGCCCGCCCCCTTCCTCGACGCGTTCTACCGCCGCCTCGAGGGGGCGCACGGCTTTTCGCGGACCGTGCTCCGCACCGACTACCGCTTTCCCTCGGTCGCGGAGGCGCGCCGCGTGATGGGCTTCTTCTTCGGCGACAAAATGGCCGCCGGGGTCGAGGCGGCCGAAGTGGCGGAGTGGACGGGGGCCTGGACCCTGGGCTAGCGGGGGGCGCGCGTCATTTTCCCGCCTTGAGCGCGAAGTCCGCGATGGCCTTGACGACGCCCGGGTCGACGTGGCCGGCCGCCGAGTATTCCGCGGGCGAAGGAGTGCCCTTGCCCGCGATGAACAGGTGGTTGAGCGCGGGGAAGGTCTTGAGCGTCGCGGCTTTCAGCGAGCCGACGCCGGCTTTCCAGAGCGCGGCGTCCGCGGCCGTCACCTGGTAGTCGCGGCCGCCGTGCAGCACGAGGAGCGGGAGCCCCGTCGCCTTGGCCGCGGCCACCGGGTCGTAGCCAGCCAGCGAGAGCCAGTACGCCGCCGGCGCGCCGAGCGGCAGCTCCGCGGGCGGGTAGGCCTTTCCCGAGGGCAGTTCCTTGACGCGGGCCACCGCCTTCTCGAGCTCGGCCAGCACGCCCTTCTGCTCCTCGCTGAGCTTCGGTTCGAGGCTGGCGAGGTAGCGCGACTGCTCGAGCACGAGGTCCTCGAGGGGGCGGGCGGGCGGGGCCAGCAGGACGAGGGCGGACGCGCCGGGGAGCTTCCGCCCGGCGGCATCGAGGGCGATCATGGGCGCGAGCTGGGCGCCGAGGGAATGGCCGACGAGGGCGATGCGCCCCGCGTCGATCCGCGCGTCGCGGGAAAGCAGCTCGAGGGCGGCGAGGGCGTCCTCCACGACTTCCTCGCGGACGCCGAAGCTGTCGACGAGGGGGCCGAGGCGGAGGGCGTGGACCTTGGTGCGCTTTTCGTAGCGCAGCACCGCGACGCCGCGCGAGGCGAGGCCCCAGGCGAGGT
>JAKLEE010000024.1 GCA_022703215.1 Spirochaetota bacterium
GGCGACACGATCGCCGCTCAGATTGCCGCCCTGCGGCAGGCCGGCATCCGCCGCATCGACCCGCGCGGCGTCGAAGGCGGGCCTGACCGGGCCGCGGCCCGGGCCGGCGGCCGGACGGATCCTGGCCTTCGCTGCGGGGCTCCTCCTCGCCGCCCTGCTGCTGCCGGGTTTCGCCGCGCGTCGCGAGGCCTTCTCGTACGGGCTGCCGCCCGCCTCGGTGCGCGCGGTCGAAGGCGTCCTGGCGCGCGACGCGGGGCTCGGCTCGGGCGGCTTCCGCCGCTACGAGCTGGAACTCGCCGCGTCCGAGGGGCTTGCCGCGCCGGGATGCGTCGCCCCGCGCGCCGATGCCTACGGCACGGTCACGGTGCTTGTCCGGAACGGCGCGCCGGCTCCGAAGGGCGAGCGGCTGCGGGTGGAAACGAGGCCGGACGCGGCGCGCGGGGACGGACGCGTCCTGTTCGCGGACCGTGGGGACCTGCGCGCGCTCGGCTGGGTCTCGAAAAGCGCCGCGTTCCGCGCCCGGGTGCTCGAAGGCTTCGAACGCGCGCTCTCCCCGCTGGGGCGGCGCGCGCCGGGCCTGCTCTCGGCCCTGCTGACCGGGCGGCGCGACGGGCTCGAGCCGGGGCTCCGGGACGAATTCGCGGCCGCGGGTTGCGCCCACGTCATCGCGCTTTCCGGCGAGCACCTGGCCGTGCTCGCCTCGATCGTCACGGCCCTGCTGGGCCGCCTCCTCGGACCGCGGCGCATCAGGACCGCCGCGGCCCTCTTCGCGCTCGCCTACGCCTGGCTCGCGGGCGGAGAAAGTCCCATCCTCCGTTCCGCCCTGATGTTCGGCTACGGAGCCCTCTCCCTGCTGGCGGACCGTCCCCAGCACCTGGGGCAAGCACTGGGACTCGCCTTCATCGTCCTCGCCGTCAGGAAGCCCGAGGACGCCTTTACGCTCGGCTTCGCCTTCAGCTTCCTGGCGCTCGCCGGCATCGGCCTTCTCACGCCCGCCTGGGACTACGTGCTGGCGCCGGTACTGCCGGGTAAGGCCGCGAAAATCCTCGCGACCTCGCTTGCGGCCTGGTCCGCCTCGTCGGCGCTCGGGGCGGCCGCGTTCGGCCGCGTGCCGCTGGCCGGCCCCTTCGTGGCGGCGCCGGTCAGCGCGCTCGCGGCGGCCCTGATGTGGTGCGGCCTCGGCGGCGCGTCGCTCTCCGCGCTGCATCCCGCGCTCGCGAAGCCGGCAGGCGCGCTCTGCGACCTGCTGTACGACCTCCTCGTCGCCCTGGTCCGGACGGCCGCCCGCGCGCCGGCCCTCGAACTCGCGTCGGACGGCGCCAAGGCGCTCGGCGCCGCGGCGGTGGCCACGATCGGCGCGCTCGTGTATGCTTGGCCCCATGCCCGCGAGCTCCTCCATCGAAACCGTTTCCGGCGACTCGCCGAACTCGACCGCGCAGGCCGCGCAGGCCTCCCCGGCGCTCCGCGTCCCGCCCGCCATCGACTACGATTCGCCTCAGGCCATCTCGGCCCTGCTCGAGGCGGAGGGCCTGGCCATGCGCAAGCGCTACGGCCAGAACTTCCTCGTGGCGCGCCACGCCCGAGCGCGCGTCATGGCGGAGATCGGCCTCGAGCCCGGCGCTTCCGCGTGGGAGATCGGGCCGGGCATCGGGGCGATGACCCATCCGGCGCTCGAGACGGGCGCCCGGCTCTCGGCCTTCGAGATCGACAAGGGCTTCGCTGCCCTGCTCCGTGAGGCGTACGGGACCGTCCCGGGCTTCGCGCTCGTCGAAGGAGACTTCCTCAAGACCTGGCGCGGCGAGCTCGCCGCGCGCGGCCGCCCGGATCGCGTCTTCGGCAACCTGCCCTACAACGCCGCGGCGGCCATGGTCGCCGCCCTCGTGGAGGGGCTCGGGGTCCCGGAACGCATGGTCTTCATGGTCCAGAAGGAAGCCGCCCGCCGCATGGCGGCCGGCCCGGGCACCAAGGACTACGCCTCCTTCTCGGTGCTCTGCTCGTCCTCGTGCCGCGTCAGGGTGGCCTTCGACCTCGGCGCGGGCGCCTTCTGGCCCCAGCCCCGCGTGGCGAGCAGCCTGGTGGTGATGGAAGCCCGCGCCGACCGCGCGGCCGAAGCCGGCACCCGGGAATTCGGCTCCTTCGTCCGCGCCCTCTTCTCGAGCCGCCGCAAGACCGCGCGCAACAACCTGAAACCCCTCGGACACTCCGACGAAGTGATCACGGCTGCGCTCGCATCCTGCGGCTTCCGGCAGGACGTCCGCGGCGAGGCGCTGGACCCCGCGGAGCTGCTCGCGCTCTACCGCGCCATCGGAAAGCCGTAGCGGCACGAATCCTTCCCCTACCTTGAAAACCTGAGCCCCGTGCCGTTATCATGCCGGGAATCGTCGCGCGCCCCGGGCCGCGGCGCTCCAGGAGTCAGGCATGGCGAAATACCCCTTTAGCGAGATCGAGCCCAAGTGGCAGGCGTACTGGGAGAAGGAAAAAACCTTCAAGGCGGTCGAGGATCCCTCGTTCCCGCCGGACAAGCGCCGCTACGTGCTTGACATGTTCCCCTACCCTTCGGGAGCGGGCCTGCACGTGGGGCATCCCGAGGGCTACACCGCCACGGACATCTATTGCCGCTACCTGCGCGCGAACGGGTACAACGTCCTCCACCCCATGGGCTTCGACGCCTTCGGCCTGCCGGCGGAAAACTACGCCATCCAGACGGGCACGCACCCGAAGATCACGACGGACGCGAACATCGCCCGCTTCCGCGAGCAGATCAAGAGCCTCGGCTTCAGCATCGACTGGGACCGCGAAGTGGCGACCTGCGACGCCGACTACTACAAGTGGACCCAGTGGATCTTCGTGCAGCTGTTCAAGAAGGGCCTCGCCTACGAGTCGGACGCGCCGATCAACTGGTGCCCCTCGTGCAAGACGGGCCTGGCTAACGAGGAAGTGAAGGACGGCGAATGCGACCGCTGCGGCACCAAGGTGACCCGGAAGCGAATCCGCCAGTGGATACTCAAGATCACCGCGTACGCCGACCGCCTGCTCGCGGACCTCGACGGCATCCAGTGGCCCGAGGATGTGGGCATCATGCAGCGGAACTGGATCGGCCGCTCCGAGGGCGCCTCGGTCCGCTTCGCGCTGGACGGCCGCCCCGAGACCGTCGAGGTCTACACCACCCGGCCCGACACCCTCTTCGGCGCCACCTACATGGTGCTGGCGCCCGAGCACCCGCTCGTCGCTGCCATCACGACGCAGGATCGGAAGGCCGAGGTGGACGCCTATGTCGAGGCGGCGGCGGCCAAGAGCGACCTCGAACGCACCGAGCTCTCCAAGGACAAGACCGGCGTCTGGACCGGCGTGCTCGCGATCAACCCCGTCAACGGCCGGAAGATTCCGGTATGGATATCCGACTACGTGCTCGCGAGCTACGGCACCGGCGCCATCATGGCGGTGCCCGCCCACGACGAGCGCGACTGGGAATTCGCGGTCAAGTTCCGGCTGCCCATCATCCAGGTGGTGGCGGAGGAAGGCAGCCCCGCGGCCCGCGTCGGCACCTGCGGCGACCCCGAAGCCTGTTTTTCCGGCGAGGGCGTCGCGGTCAACTCGGGCGAATTCAACGGACTTTCGACCGCCGACTTCAAGAAGGCCATCACGGCCTGGCTCGAAAAGCAGGGCATCGGCAAGGCCGCGGTCAACTACAAGCTTCGCGACTGGCTCTTCAGCCGCCAGCGCTACTGGGGCGAGCCGATTCCCGTCGTGCACTGCTCGAAGTGCGGCGCGGTGCCGGTGGACGAAAAAGACCTGCCCGTGCGCCTGCCCGAGGTGACGAGCTACGCGCCGACCGGCACGGGCGAATCGCCCCTCGCGAACATTCCCGAGTGGGTGAACACCGCGTGCCCAAAGTGCGGCGGCCCGGCGAAGCGCGAGACCAACACCATGCCGCAGTGGGCCGGCTCGTGCTGGTACTACCTGCGCTACCTCGACCCGAAGAACCCCGACGCCTTCGCCGCGCGCGACAAGATCGACTACTGGATGCCGGTCAACCTCTACGTGGGCGGCAAGGAGCACGCGGTGCTCCACCTGCTCTACGCGCGTTTCTGGCACAAGGTGCTGTTCGACCTCGGCTTCGTGAACACCAAGGAGCCGTTCCAGCGCCTCGTCAACCAGGGCATGATCCTCGGCGAGGACAACCAGAAGATGTCGAAGAGCCGCGGCAACGTGGTGAACCCCGACGACATCGTCCGCGAGTTCGGCGCCGACGCCATGCGAGTCTACGAGATGTTCATGGGACCGCTGGTCGTCGCGAAGCCCTGGGCTACCGCCGGCCTCGTCGGCGCCTCGCGCTTCCTCGAGCGGCTCTGGGCCGTCTCGGAAAAGCCGCTCGCCGACGCGAAGCCCGACGCGGAGCTCGAGCGCCTGCTCCACAAGACCATCCGCAAGGTGAGCGAGGACACGGAGAGCCTCGCGTTCAACACCGCCATCAGCGCCATGATGGTGCTCTCGAACGAGGTGGCCAAGCTCGACTCGGTGCCGCGCGGGCTCTGGCGCGACTTCGTGACGCTGGTGGCGCCCTACGCGCCGCACCTGGCCGAGGAGCTCTGGCAGCGCATGGGCGGAAAAGGCTCGGTGTCGAAGCAGGCCTGGCCGAGCTACGATCCGGCCCTCTGCGTCGACGCGGAGATCGAGGTGCCCGTCTCGGTCAACGGCAAGCTCCGCGACAAGCTGGTCGTGGCGCCCGGCACGGCCGAGAAGGAGCTCGAAACCCTCGCGCTCGCGAGCCCGAAGATCGCCGAATGGACCGCCGGCAAGCAGGTGGCCAAGGTCATCGTCGTCAAGGACCGCATGGTCAACATTGTAGTGAAGTGATGCGGGGGGCCTGTAGGCCCGTCCTGTAATCGATAAGGCCGGGGGAGCGCAGCTCCCCGGTCTTTTTCATGCCCCGCCACCGCCAAAGAAGGAGAGCCCTCCCGGAAGTGCGGCGTTCAGGGGCTCAACCCGCTGTCGCCCGAACGGAAATTACCCGAGCGGCGGGTGGCGCTGAGGAACGCGCCCCCGAGAGTAAGCGAGGGGGTGTGTTCATAAGCGCCAGGACCCGCTCAAGAAGATTCCGATAGCGCCCATCGCCGCTTGAGCCAGTGAGTGTCTGCTTTCCCGATCGGGCCCTACTTCTCCGTCTTGAACTTCTCCGTCTCGTTGACCAGGCTGCGGACGCTCTCGGTGGCGCTCACGGACAGCTCGTTGGTGTCCGAGGCGGCCCGGCGGATCTCGTCGGCGCCGGCGGCCATCTCGTTCATGCCGTTCTCGAGCTCGCTCGCGAGCTGCAGGAGGCGCTTCGTCTCCTTGAGGATGGAGCCGGAGCCCTCCTCCATCTCGTCGGCGGAGGCGCGCACGTCGCGGGTGACCTCGTTGATGGCGGACAGGGATTCGAGGATCTGCACGCTGCCGGAGCTCTGCTCCTGCATGGCGTACTTCACCTCCTCCTCGAGGCGCGAGAGGGTCTCGATCTGCTCGACCATCTCGTCGAAGATGCGCTCCGCCTCGCCGGAGGAATCGACCACCTTGCCGATCAGGCCCCGGATGGAGCCCGAGCTCTCGGTGATGACCTTCGACTGGCGCGAGGCGTTCTCGGCCAGCTTGCGGATTTCGTCGGCGACGACCGCGAAGCCGGCGCCCGCGTCGCCGGCGTGGGCGGCCTCGATGGCCGCGTTCATGGCAAGCAGGTTGGTCTGCGCGGCGATGCTCGCGATGAGGGTGTTGGCGTCCTGGAGGCTCTCGGAGCGGTCCTCGATGGTGCGCACTTCCTCGGCCACGGCCCTGATGACGCCGCGCCCCGCCTCGGAGCGGCCGAGCAGGCGCTGGTAGTAGCCGCCCATGCGCTCGACGTTGGCGGTCACCGACTGGATGTTGGCGACCATCTCCTCGATCGAGCTCGAGGAGGTCTGCACGCCCTCGCCCTGCTTGGCGATCAGCTTGTGGAGCTCGTGGATGTTCCGGGCGATCTGCTCGACGGTCGCGCTCGACTCGACGGCGCTGGCGCTCTGGTCCGAGGTCTGGCGCTTGAGGCTCTCGATGTTGGCGGCGATCTGCCGCACGGCGCCGGCGGTCTCCTCGGTGTTGGCCGAGAGCCTCGTCATGCCTTCGGAGAGGGATCGCGACTCGGTCTTGATGCGGCCGATGAGCTCGCGCAGGGACGCGACGAAGCGGTTGAAGTAGCGGGCCATGCGGCCGAACTCGTCGCGCGAGCGGACGGCAAGGTCCGCGGTCAGGTCGGCTTCGCCGCGGGAGATGACTTCCATCGACATGACGATCTCGTTGATGCGGCGCGAGACTCCGCTCAGGATGACGAGCGAGAGGATGGCGACGGAAAGGGTGACGAAGCCGACGCCGAGGCCGATGGCGAGCATGGTCCGGAAGATGCTCGCGCGCCGGAGGTCGAGGGCGGTGCGGATCGAGGCGACCTCGTCGCCGATGAAGGCGCCGATCTCGTCGACTATGGTCGTCATCAGGCCGAACACCTGGACGGGGTCGGCGCCGTAATCGCCCGAGGCGCCCTGCTCGATCACCAGCCGGACGATCTCGTTGACGCGGCGCCATTCGGTGCCGCCCATGAGCACGTCGCGACGGGTGACGACGCTCGGGTCGAGGACCAGCGAGGGCGAATAGAGCGAGGTGTTCACCTGCGCCACCGCGGTCAGCAGGTCCGCCTGGACGTTCGCGGCCGCGGTCCGGTTGGCCGCCACGAGCAGGGTCAGGTTCGCCTGGATCTTGCTCGCGAATTCCCTGGCGTTGTCGAGGGTCATGAGGCCGACGAGGCGGCGGTTGAGGTTCGGGTCGGAGGCGCCCCGCTCGATGAGCTCGCGCGAGAGCCGCTGGAAGAGCTCGATCCGCCGCGAGAAATCGTTGAAGGCGGTCAGCTCGTGGATGCTGCCCTCGTCCACGCGGAGCCGCAGCTCGGGGAGCTCGTTGACGGCCATGCCGATCAGGTTGCGGGTGTCCTCCTGGGCGTCCGATTCGAGGATCCGGCCCATCTGCTCTCCGAGGACCCGGTCGTGCCCGGTCCTGGCGTCCTGCAGGCTGGCGGGGGCCTCGATGCCGGCGACCGCGAAGACGGTCAGGACGCGCTCGTCCTGGATGGCGTCCTCGACGGACATGGACGAAAGCACGAGGTCGAGGTCGTTCTCGGTCTCGGCGATGCGGTCCAGGTTGGAGACCTGGTTGAGGATGACATAGGTCGCGAGGCCGAGCGCCAGGAGCAGCGGCGCGAGGTTGAGCACGAGCAGCTTGGAACGGACGGTCAACGCGTACCTCCGCGGTCGGAATCGGGCGGAACGCCGCCCTCGAAACGCAGATTATACCATGGTTGAATATCGGCCGAGGCCGCTTTCCGCCGTAGCGAAACAGGAAAGCCGGAGTCCCGCGGAAGCCCGGGCCCCTACCAGGAGCCGGCGTCGGGGGTCGCGGCGTCCTCCCCCGCGCCGTCCACGCGGACGAACACCTTGTTCGGCAGGCAGGCGACCCACTGCCCGGGCCTCTCGATCTCCCCGGCCGCGACGCAGGTCTGGTTGCCGCAGGGCGACTCGTGGACGTGCACCCGCCCGCCCTCGATGAGCACCAGGGTGACGCCGAGCGGTCCCTCGACGGGCAGGGAACGGTCCTCGTCCAGGGGATAGATCCATTCGGACTCGCCGTCGGAGACGATGACGCGCGGGGTTCCCTCGGCGCCGAGCGCCGATACGGCGCCGAGCGCCGTCGCGAGGACCGCCGCGGCGACTATGACGAGGTCGAGGGGCTTGACCGGGGAGCGGCGGCGTTCCATGGGAGGGGCGACGGGGCGGATCCGGACGTTCCGGCCCCGCCCCGCGGCATCAGTGGCCGCAGCCGCAGCCGCCCTCGTCGCAGCCGCCCTCGCAGTCGCAGTCGTCGCCGCAGCCGTGCTCGTGGCCGCCGTGCACGTGGCCGTGCTCGAGCTCCTCGGGGCTCGCCTCGCGCACCTCGACGACCTTGACGTCGAAATGGAGCTTGGCGCCGGCCAGCGGGTGGTTCGCGTCGATGGTGACCTTGTCGCCCTCGACGCCGACGACGGTGACGATGCGGGCGCCGTTCTCGTCGTGCGCCTCGAACTGCATGCCCTCCTCGACCTTCTCGCCGGAGGCGAACTGCGAGCGCTCGACCGTGAAGACGAGGGCGTCGTCGCGCTCGCCGTAGCCCTGGGCGGGCTCCACGACGCAGGTGAGGTGGTCGCCGGCCTTCTTGCCGGCCAGCTGGGTCTCGAGACCCTCGATGATGTTTCCGTTGCCGTGCAGGTAGACCAGGGGCTCGGAGCCGTCGGAGGAATCGACGAGGGTGCCCTCGTCGTCCGTCAGGGAGTACTCGATGGAGACCACGCGGTCCTTCTCGATGATCATGGAAACACCTTCCTGGAAGGGAGTATGATGCCCGGGCTCGGGCGGATCCGGCGTCCGTCGGGAACGCGAAGCCGGCTTCCGGCCTCGCGCGCTTGATTCAGGGCAGGGAAACGGCGACCGGATCGACGACCCGGGCGCGCGACGCGTCGGAAGAATGTACCCTGAAAGGGCGTCATCCGGCAAGCCGCGGGCGGACGCCGCGACACCGGCCGGGACCGCTTAACCGTCGCTCCGCGGCGTGCTATAGTGCGCGACCGGAAAGGATGCAAGCCAAGTGAACTACCTCCAGGCCCTACTTCTCGGCGCCCTCCAGGGCGTCGCCGAATTCCTCCCGATCTCGTCGAGCGGACACCTCAGGATCGGGCAGGAACTGCTCGGCCTCGGCGACGTGCCGCTCCTGTTCGACGTCGCCCTGCACGTCGCCACGCTGGCCGCGGTCGTCCTGGTCTTCCGCAGGCGCATCGCGGGCATACTGGCCTCGCTGGTCCGGTGGATAGGCGGCCGCGCGGGCCAGGACGACGCGGAGAACCTCGGAATCGTGATCCCGCTCCTCGCCGCGACCGCCGTGACGGCCGCCCTCGGCTTCGCCATCAAGGATATCGAGGTCCCCACCCGCATCGTCGCCGGTCTCATGCTGGCCACCGCGGCCATCCTGGTCGCCTCGAGCTTCCTGGGCGGCGCCGCGGGCTTCCGCGACCTCGGGATTCCCCGCGGCCTCGCGGTGGGCCTGGCCCAGGGCGTCGGCGTGCTGCCCGGCATCAGCCGCTCCGGCATCACCATCGCCGCTGGCCTCGCGACGGGCATGCGCCGCGAAGTCGCGGGCGAGTTCGCCTTCCTGGTGTCGATACCCGCCATACTCGGCGCCCTGGTGCTCGAGCTGCCCGACCTGGGCGAGATGCGCGCCGCGGTGCCCGCCGGTCCCCTCGCCCTCGGCATGGCGGTCGCCTTCGCGGTGGGCATCGTCTCGCTCAAGCTGCTCCTGCCGGTCGTGCGCAAAGGCAAGCTGGCCTGGTTCGCGGCATACTTGGTGCCGGCGGGCCTGCTCGGCTTGCTCCTGCTCCCCTGAGCGGCGGCGATTGGCGCCTTTGGCCGCTTTCGACGCCCCGGGCAAACGCCGATATTGACGAGAGGAGGGCCGTCCGCGCCGCGAGGCGGGACGACCCGAACGGCCGCGTCCGGAAGCCCGAGGCAACCGGGGCGAAAACGCGGTTTCCATCATCGGACGATCGGAGAGCGAGCGCGTGAACAGAAGCACCAGTCCCGGCCGTGGCCTTTCCATCCTGATCGGCCTCTTCCTCGTCCTCGCCTCCGCGCTCTTCGCGGCTCCCCTGGTCGCGGGCCTGGCGGCTCCGTACGGCCCGGGCCCGCTCGCGGAAGCGGGCGCCACCCTGTTCGAGGCCTTCGGTCCGGCGGCCGCCTTCCTGCCGCTCTGGCTGCTGGGCGGAGCGCTGCTGCTGCTCGCCTCCGGTTACCGCCCCGAAGCCCACTTCCTGCTTGCCGGATCGCTCCTGCCCTTCACCTGCCTGGTGGCGGCTCTGCGCGCCTTCCGCGAACCCGGACTCGGCGCGGCCTTCGGCGAGCGCTTCTTCGGAAGACCCGAGCTCGGCAGCCCCATCCTCGGAATGGGCGGCGTGCTGCTGGCCCTCGCGGCCACCGCCCTCGTCATCAGGCTCCGTTTCCTCTTCTTCCCGCGTTCCGGCTCCACCGCCGCGGACGACGCGGCCGGACTCGCGTATCCGGAGACGGACGGACCGGTCGAAGGTCCGGAAGCTTACGGCGTTCCGGATGACGGCCGGGACGCGGCTCACGCCCCGGCCCGGCCCGGCTACGTCCCGCTGCTGGGCGAAGGCGGCTTCGCTCCGGTCGGGGCCGCGACCGCCGCGAGCGCCGGGCTCGACGGCGAGGACGTCGACGAATTCCCCGACGGGGAATACGCGCTCTTCACCGAGGAAGCGGCCAGCGCCCGCGCGCTCGGCCCGGCCGGAAGCCCGCCCGCGCGCCACGCCGCCGCCGGCGAGCCGGAACCCGGCGACGAAGACGGCGAGACCCTGGACGAATTGCCCCTCGACGACGAGGAGGCTCCCGACGACGACGATCCCATCCCGGTCTTCTTCGGCGCGCGCGGAAACGCCGGCGCGGACGCCGATCGTGAGGGCGACGCATCACGCGCCTCCGCAACCGCTCGCCGTCCCGCACTGATCCGCGATCCGGTGCGCTCGGGCGTCTCGGGCGGCGCCCCCGGCGACGCTCCGGCCCCGCGCGGAACCTCGGACCGAGTACCCTCGGACCGAGTACCCTCGGACCGAGTACCCTCGGTGGAGACCTTCCCCCCCGCCCCGCGCCTCGAGGAGCCGCCCGCCCTGGCCGGCCGCGAGCCTGAAAAGAAACCGCTCCTCGGCCGCAAGACCGTGGCTCCCTACGCTGTGCCCACGACCATCCTGACGCAGTATCCCGACGGCGAGTACTGGATCGTCGACGACAAGACCCGCAAGGCCGCCGAGACGCTCCGCGAGACCCTGCGCGAATTCGGCATCGAGGCCGAGGTGACCGGCATCCGGAAGGGCCCGGTCATCACCATGTTCGAGATCCTGCCCGCGCCAGGCGTGCGGCTTTCCAAGATCGCGAACCTCTCCGACAACATCGCGCTCCGCCTCGCGGCCTCGAGCGTGCGCATCGTCGCGCCGATTCCCGGCAAGCACGCGGTGGGCATCGAGGTGCCGAACGACCGGCGCAACATCGTCAGCTTCCGCGAGCTCGTGGAGAACGAAGCCTTCCGCGCCGCCAAGCTGGAGATTCCCGTGGCGCTCGGCAAGGACATCGCGGGCGAGCCGCAGATCATCGACCTGGTGCAGACGCCCCACCTGCTCATCGCCGGAGCCACCGGCTCCGGAAAGTCGGTCTGCGTCAACGCGCTGATCCTCTCCATCCTCTACCGCCGCGCGCCGAGCGAGGTCAGGCTGATCCTGATCGACCCGAAGATCGTCGAGCTCAAGCTCTACAACGGCGTGGCGCACCTGCTCACCCCGGTCATCACCGAGCCGAAGAAGGCCTTCCAGGCGCTCCAGTACTGCATCTGCGAGATGGAGCGCCGCTACAGCCTGCTCGACCACATGGGCGTCCGCGACATCCGCTCGTACAACCGCAAGATCGTCGACAAGAAGATGGCCACCGAGCGCCTGCCCTACATCGTCGTCGTCATCGACGAGTTCGCGGACCTGATGGCCACCACCGGCAAGGAGCTCGAATCCACCCTGGCGCGGCTCGCGGCCATGTCGCGCGCGATCGGCATCCACCTGGTGCTGGCCACGCAGCGGCCCTCGATCGACGTCATCACGGGCCTCATCAAGGCGAACATCCCGAGCCGCATCGCGTTCATGGTGGCCTCCAAGTTCGACAGCCGCATCATCATCGACGCGGTCGGCGCGGAGAAGCTCCTGGGGAAGGGCGACATGCTGCTTTCGAGCGCGTGGGACGCCTTCCCCTACCGCATGCAGGGCGCCTTCGTCTCCGAGGAGGAGGTGGAGCGCGTCGCGGACCACGTGCGGGCCCTGGGCGAGCCTGAGTACATCGACGACGAGATCTTCATCGACGACGAGGACGAGGACTCGGGCCCCAGCCTCTTCGACGACGAGGACGACGACCCGCTCTTCGAGAAGGCCCTCGAGATCGTGCTGCAGC
This sequence comes from Spirochaetota bacterium, assembly GCA_022703215.1. Classification (GTDB taxonomy): domain Bacteria; phylum Spirochaetota; class Spirochaetia; order Treponematales; family UBA12059; genus JAFGNN01. The sequence goes on from JAKLEE010000024.1 coordinate 12,075, forward strand.
AGGGCAAGGCGAGCGCCTCGTACATCCAGCGCAAGCTCAAGATCGGCTACAACCGCTCCGCCAGGCTCGTGGAATTGATGGAAGAGAAGGGCATCGTCGGCCCGGCCAAGGGCTCGAAGCCGCGCGACGTGGTGCGGAACCCCGAGGTGCTCGGCCGCGCCCCGCACCCGGCGCCGCGTGGCGCGGAATCGGGCTTCGACGACGACGGCCCGGAAGCGGAGGAAGCGTGAGGCGCGTCGGCATCATCGGCGGCGGCCAGCTCGGCCGCATGACCATCGAAGAAGCCCGCAAGTACGGGGGCGCCGTCGACGTGCTCGCGCCCGAGTGGCCGAGCCCCGCGGCCGTTCTGGCCGACGAGGTCGTCATCGGCGCCCTGTACGACGGGGACGCCATCCGCGAGCTCGCCGCGCGCGTCGACGTCATCTCCTACGAGATCGAGAGAGTGGACGCCGCGACCCTCGCCGCGCTCGAGCGCGAGGGCAAGACCGTCATTCCCGGCGCCGCCGTGCTCGCCATAGCGCAGGATAAGGCCCGGCAGAAAGAGCTGTGGGACAGGGCCGGCATCCCGAGTGCGCCCTGGGCCCTCGTGGAGGGCCTCGACGAGGAGGCGCTCGCGAAACTCGAGCCCATGCGCTCGGGCGCCCTCCGCGCCGCCGCCATCGCGAAGGCCGCGGAACGGATCGGCGGCTTCCCCGTCGTCCAGAAGGCGCGGCGCGGCGGCTACGACGGCCGCGGCGTCGCCTCGCTCGACGGCCCGGGCGACGCGGTCGCGAAGGCCCTGCCCGTCCCGAGCCTCGTCGAGCGCAGGCTCGACTTCGTGAAGGAGCTCGCGGTCGTGGTGGTCCGCGCGCCGGACGGCGAGACCGCGGTGTACCCCTGCGTCGAGATGGTCTTCGACCCGCGGGCGAACCTGTGCGAATCGGTGCTGGCCCCCGCCGACGAAAGCGAAGGCGTCCGGCGCGCCGCCGAGGAACTGGCCCTGCGCGTCGTGCGCGCCCTCGACGAGGCCGCCAAGGCCGCCGGGTCCCCGATCGGGGCGGCCGGCGTGTTCGGCGTAGAGCTCTTCCTCATGCGGGACCTCTCGATCCTGGTGAACGAGGTCGCCCCGCGCCCGCACAATTCCGGCCATTTCAGCATCGAGGCCTGTGCCTCGAGCCAGTTCGACCAGTATTATCGCTTATTGGCCGGGCTCCCCCCGGGTTCGACGGAGCTGCTCCGGCCCGCCATGATGATGAACCTGCTCGGCGCTCCCGGCTCGTCCGGGGAACCGGAGCTCCTCGGCCTCGAGCGGGCGCTCGCGGTGCCCGGCGTCTCGGTCCACCTCTACGGGAAGGCCGAAGTCCGGCCCTTCCGCAAGATGGGCCACCTGACGGCGCTCGGCCGCACGGCGGCCGAGGCCCGCGAGCGTGCCGAGGCCGCGCTCGACTGCATACGGATAACGGGAAGGTAGGTGACGATGAAGTTCCTCGAGTTCGCGAAGCCGGCGTTCCGGCGCCTGTTCTGGATCGCCCTCGGCTGGACCGCGGCGTTCGACGTCCTGCTCCTCGTCCTGGCCGAGCCGCTCCGGAGCGCCGCGTGGATCTTCACCGGGGTGAAGTGGGTCGCGGCCGCGCTCTTCCTCGCCCTCCAGGCGCGCGCCGCCCGGAGCGACGATTGGAAACGGCTTTACTTCCTGTCGCGCATCGCCCTCTTCTACGCGGCGGCCCTCCAGGGCTTCCAGCACTTCTACGGCGTTTCGCTCGTGCCCGACGGCGCCGGGAAGTACCTCGCCTTCTACGCCTCGCTCGCCACGGTGGTCCTGCCGGCGGTCGCCTTTTACCTGAGGGCCTTCGGCAACAAGGCCCTGGTCGGGAACGGCGTCATGGTCAGGGATAAGGGAAAGTACCGCCACGGCTTCGAGGGCGGCTTCCTGCTCGGCGTCCTCGACTGGGTGGACGCCATCGTCGGCGCCTTCGTCCTCGTCGTCTACCTGAACTCGCTGCTGGTCCAGTGCTACGTCATTCCCTCGGGATCGATGGAAAAGACCCTGCTCGTGGGCGACCGCCTGATGGCGCTCAAGGTGGCCGACGGCATCGAGCCGCCCTTCTCCGACGTCAAGTTGCCGCGCCTTTCCCGGCCCGAGCGCGGCGATATCGTCATCCTGCACAACCCCCGCATCCCCGAGGCCGAGCGCCGCGAGCTCTCGTTCATCTTCGGACAGTACCTGCAGTTCCTCTCCAACGCCTTCTTCCGCGAAAGCTCCGCGCAGGCGGTGGCCGAACCCCTGGTGAAGCGCATCGTCGGCGAGCCGGGCGAACGGATTTCCATGGTGAACGACGTCGTCTACGTCGAGCGCGAGGGCGAGGCGCCGCGCGCCCTTCCCGAGCCCTACGTCCAGACCTTCGCGAACGCAGGCTCGGCCATGGCGCTCTCCGCGGGCGCGGCGAAAGTCCTCGAAACCGACGCCTTCATCGACGGCCTCGAACTCGCCGCCCTCGAAACCTCCACCCGAGCCGCCCTGGGCCGGCTCGGCAAGCGCTACGGCTCGAATCCCGCGAGCGGCGCCGGGGCCCTGTCCGGTCCGGGCATCAGGGACTTCCGGAACACCGCGGTCGGCTTCGCTTCCGGCCTCGCGCGCGGCGAGCTCTCCTGGAGCGCCTTCGAGGACTTCTTCCTGGCCCCCTACGCGCGGGCCCCGGAAAGCCTCCACGAGACGCAGGCCGCCAAGCTCGACGCCTGGCTCAAGCTGGAGCTCGCGGAATCGGTCGAGGCCCTGCTCTCGGGCGGCGACGCCGCAGCCCGCGCCTTCGACGACGAACGCCTCCGCTATGTGCTCGAGACCTGGCTCCTCCGCCATTACGACGCGCGCAACTTCGCGCCCTTCCCGGCCTCGGGCTACCTGGGCGAGGACGAGTGGTTCCTGATGGGCGACAACCGCTACGACTCGCTCGACGGCCGCCACCTCAGGTTCTCGTGGCAGGAACGGCCCATCCGCGAAGGCGACCCGGCCTCCTTCACGTATCCCTCGCTGCTCGAGCCCTTCGCTATTCCCGGCAAGCTCTTCTTCGCGAAGCCCCTCTTCGTGGGCTGGCCGCTTTCGAGCGCGAAGATCCTCTCCGCTCCGTGATGGACCGGGGAAGAAACCCTTTCGTCTCGAGCGAAAGGGTTTCTTCCTACCTCGGCCCGGTGACGCGCGCGAGGAGGGCTTCGGGCGGCTTCGTGCCCGCGGAGCCCGAGGGCCCCTTGCCGAGGAGCCAGGTGTCCATGCGCGCCGTGAACACCTTGGGGACGGCCGCGCGCGCTTCGAAATCATAGCCCGGCGCCACCGCCCAGGCGGTACCGGGCGTCGATTCCCCGAGCGCGCGGAGCAAGGCGTCCGCGCCGAGCCCAGCCCCGCCGTCGAGCGCCGCGAGGGCCGCCCGGCCCAGCGCCTCGAGGGCTGCCTCGCCGAAGGACCAGGACCAGACGCCGAAGCGGCCCGCCGAGCCGTCAGCCGCGGCCTTCTTCTCGAGTACGGCGAAAGCCCCTCGGTAATCGTCCGCGACGAGCGCGGGATCGAGCATGAAAACGTACGGGTACGCGTTCCGCACCGAGGGCTCGACCGTCTCGACGAAGAAGCCGCCGTAGGCGCGGATCGCCTCCATGAGCGGTTCGGCCGCCGTGTCGTCCGTCGCGTAGAAGGCGGCCCGCTTCCCGTACTTTCCGATCCAGAGCGGCGCGCGCGCCGAGACGAAGCCGTAGACCTCCTGCGGCCCGCCTTTCGCGGCCGGGTCCGGCGCGTCGAGCTCGACGAATTCGAGGCCGAGCTCGCGGCACGCGAGGCGAATGAGGTCGCGCTGGGCCTTGAGTCGCGGGTCGGAACGATGCCGGGCGAAGGACACGTGGACGAAGGTGTCCGCGCCGAGGCTCTTGGCGGTCCAGGGAATGGCCCAGCCGCGCTCGAGGTAGTCGAGGTCGACGACAAGGTCCGCCACCGGTTCGTAAAGGCTGTATTGCTCCGATGGCCGGGCGGCGAGCAGGAGGAGCTCCGGGCGGAGCTTCCGTATGGCCTCGAAGAACGCGACGGTGCCGGGTACGGCCGGGGCCACGACGATGGCGCCGATGCGCGCGTCCGCCGCGAGGGCTTCCAGGGCGCCCTCCGGCAGGGATATCCCGTCCTCGCCCGCTTCCAGCTCGAGGCGCAGCACGCGGCCGCCCTTTTGCGCATAGCCCGCGAGCTCCGCGAGTCTGGCAGATCCCGGACCGGTCGCTTCGTACCCGTCGGAAACGACCGAGACGAGGGCGACGAGCTTCGGCCCCTCGGGCGCGACGGGCGCGCCCGCGCAGGCGCCGAGGACGGCGACCGGGACGGCGCCCAGACCGAGCGCGAGCATCGCTGAGACCAGTCCCGTCCGCGCTCCCGGCGCACGCCTTTTTTGCATCGCGTTTCCCCTTCCCGTGAGGTCCGCCCGGAGGGCGGGCGGCGCCATTCTAGCACGGCCCGCGCGCTCGGGCGTCCGCTTTTCCCGCTTGACGGCCCGGGCTTCGCGCGATATATGTTTACTTGTTCATATGTTCATGTATTGAAGGAGGGCGCATGCCCGTACCGAACGATATCGACATCTGCTCCTGCGGCATCGTGCATCCGGAGCTGGTGGAGCGGGCCGCCGCAGTCGAGCTGCCCACCGGCGAGCTGCTCGGCACCGCCGAGCTTTTCAAGGTCCTCGCCGACCCTACGAGGCTCCGCATCGTCAACGCGCTCGGCGCGGCCGAGCTCTGCGTCTGCGACCTTTCGGCCGTGCTCGGAATGAGCCAGTCCGCGGTCAGCCACCAGCTGGCCGTCCTGAAGCGCGCGCGCCTCGTGCGCTACCGGCGCGACGGCAAGGTGGTCCATTACGCGCTCGACGACGACCATGTCGGGCGCCTCGTGGCCCTGGCCCGCGAGCACGCGGGCGAACGCGGAGGGGCGGCATGAGCACCTACAAGGTCACGAACCTCGATTGCCCCGTCTGCGCCGCCAAGGTGGAAGAGGGCCTCCGGAAATTTCCCGGGGTCAAGTCCGCCAGCATCGATTTCGCCACCCTCTCGCTCAGGCTCGAGGCCGAGGACCACGAGGCGGCGCTGGCTGCCGCGGCCCGCCTCGAACCGGGGCTCGCCTTCGAGAAGTCGGCTGGTCCGCTCGCCCCCGCCATCGAGGAAACCGGAGAATACAAACCGCGGCGCGAAGCCGCCCTGCTCGGCGCCGCGCTCGCGCTGGCCGTGGCGGGCTGGGTCCTGGCTCCCCTCTTCGGCCGCCTCGGCGCCCCCCGGCTGAGCCTCGCCCTCTATCTGGCCGCCTGGGTCCTGGCCGGCTGGAACGTCGCGCTCGGCGCGGCGCGCGAGCTTCTGCGCGGGCAGCCCCTGGGCGAGCTCTTCCTCATGACGGTGGCCACGATCGGCGCCTTCGCGCTCGGCGAATACGAGGAAGCGGTCGGCGTCATGGTCTTCTACAAGGTCGGCGAGCTTCTGCAGGAAAGCGCCACCCTGAAAAGCCGCCGCTCCATCCGCGCCCTGCTGGCGCTCAGGCCCGACTCGGCCCAAGTCAGGCGCTCGGGCGCCTGGGTCCGCGTAGCGCCGGAGGAGGTGGCGGTCGGCGAGGAAGTGCTGGTCCGCCCCGGCGAGCGCGTCCCCCTCGACGGCGAGGTGCTCGAGGGCTCCGGCTCCGTGGACACGGCTGCCATGACCGGGGAATCCGTGCCCCGCGCGGTCGGCCTAGGCGACGCGGTACTCTCGGGCTTCATCGTCCGGGACGCGGCCCTGGTCGTGCGCGCGCAGAAGAGCGCGGGCGAGTCGTCCGCTGCCCGGATCGTCGAGCTCGTGGAGAACGCCGCGCACGCCAAGGCCCCCACGGAGCGGCTCGTCGCCCGTTTCGCGCGCTACTACACGCCCGCCGTGGTCGGCCTGGCCGCGGCAGTCGCCCTCCTGCCGCCGCTCCTCTTCCGGGGACAGGGCTTCGCCGACTGGGGCTACCGGGCCCTCGTCATGCTGGTCATCTCCTGCCCCTGCGCCCTCGTGGTCTCGGTGCCGCTCGGCTATTTCGGGGGCCTGGGCGGGGCGGCCCGGCGCGGCATCCTGGTCAAGGGCGCCAATGTCCTCGACGCCCTCGCCGAGGCCAGCGTGGTCGTGCTCGACAAGACCGGCACCCTGACACGCGGCGTCTTCGAGCTCCGGGCCGTCGAAAGCGCGACGCCCGGCGGGGAGGACGCCCTGCTCGCCCTCGCGGCCTCGGCCGAGTCGCGCTCGACCCACCCGGCGGCCCGCGCCCTGGTCGCCGCCGCGGAGAAGCGGGGCCTGTCCCTCGCGGAGCCCGAGGGCCTCGCGGAGCGCGCGGGCAAGGGCATCGAAGCGCAGGCCGGCGGTCGCGCCCTGCTCGTCGGAACGGCGCTCTTCCTCGCGGAGCGCGGCGTCGCCCTGCCGCCCGCCGCCTTCAGGGAAGACGCCTCCGGCGCCACGATGGTGCACGCCGCCGTCGACGGCGCCTGGGCAGGCCGCTTCCTGCTCGGCGACGAGCTCCGCGCGGACGCGGCGGAGGCCGTGCGCCGCTTCCGCGCCGCCGGCGTCCGCCGCGTCGAGATCCTCTCGGGCGACGCGGAGGCGCCGGTGCGTGCGGCCGCCGAGGCGGTGGGCGCGGACTGGGCTGCGTGGGAGCTCCTCCCCGAGGACAAGCTCCGCCGCCTCGAAGCGCTCATCGCGGAGGAACGCGCGCGGAACCCCAGGGGGAAGGTCCTCTTCGTGGGCGACGGCATCAACGACGCGCCGGTGCTCGCGCGCGCGGACTGCGGCATCGCCATGGGCGGCGCGGGCGCGGACGTGGCGGTCGAAACCGCCGACGCGGTGCTCATGACGGACGAACCCTCGCGCGCGGCCGAGGCCGTCGAGCGCGCGAAGCGCACCCGGACCATCGTCGTCCAGAACATCGTCGGCGCGCTCGCGGTCAAGGTCGCCTTCCTGGCCCTCGGCGCTGCCGGCGAGGCGCCCATGTGGGTCGCCGTCATCGGCGACGTCGGCGTGGCCCTGGCGGCGGTGCTCAATTCGACGCGGGCGATGCGGTAGGGCCTGAAGGACGGGCGCAGTCCGGGCTTGCGTCGGGGCGGCTCCCGGGAGTCGCCGGGCGCGGCGCCAAGGGCACCCGCTTCCGATTTCCTTGACGGTCATGGCATCATTGATTAAATTAAAATCATGGAAACGACGGTCACCGGCAAGAACATGGTCTCGATTCCACGGGCAATCGCGGCCGCGCTCGGCATAGGTCCCGGCTGGAAGCTGGACTGGCGGCGCGGCGAAGCCGAGGACGAGCTCGTCGTGAGGGTCGTGCCCGATCGGGCCGAGGCCGCGCGGCGGCTCATGGGCTCGGGGTCGCGCTACGGGGATTGGCGCGGCGCCGTCGCGGAACTGGTCGCGGAACGGGCCGCCGAAGGATGAGCGCCTGCCTGCTCGACACTTCGGCCTTGCTCGCCCACTGGCATGACGAACCGGGCGCCGTCCGCGTGCAAGAGCTGCTCGCGGACGGGGAAGCGGAAGTCCTGCTCTGCGCCCTGTCGGTCGCGGAATTCGCGCGCGCGGCCCTGTCGCTCGGCGCTTCGCGCGACGAAGCCCGGTCGACGGCCCTGCGCTACGCCTCGCTCGGCACCCTGGTCGCCGTGGACGAGGCGGTGGCGGTCCGGGCCTTCGAGCTCGGCTCTCTCGCCTCGAGCCGCCTGCCTCTCGCGGACGCGCTCATCGCGGCCGCGGCCTCGATCCATGGCGCCATGCTGGTCCATCGCGACGCCCATTTCGACGCGCTACCCCCCGACCTGCCGGCCCGGGAGCGACTCTGATCCGGGACGATCGGGCAATGCCGGCCTGACGGACCACCGCGGCGCCGGGAGCCGCGCGCGGCCGGGGGCGCAGCGTCCTAGTACTTTTCCTTGATTTCCAGCCGGTCCACGTCGCCGGTCTTGCGCAGGGCCTCGGACAGGCGCGGCATGTCCGTCCGCTCCGGGATGCTCACGAGCAGGCGCATCCGCGAACCGCCCTTGCGGCCGAGGTTCTGCACGACGTCGAGGCTCTGGACGCCGACGCTGAACGCCGTCAGCACCGCCAGGGTCTTGGCGTGCTCGGGGTACTCGCCCTTGAAATGCAGCTCGAGGAGCTTGGTGCGGCGGGGGGGGAAGAAGCGCTTTTCCACCGCGTCGAGCACGGTCAAGGTGAAGAGCGCGGTCGCCGTCGCCACGGCCGCCGGAATCCAGAGGCCGGCGCCGAAGGCCAGCCCGACGCCGGACACGAGCCAGAGCGAAGCCGCCGTGGTCAGGCCCTTCACGTTGTTGCCGAGCCGGATGATGGCGCCCGCGCCGAGGAAGCCGATGCCCGAGACCACCTGGGCCGCGATG
>JAKLEE010000240.1:0-3482 GCA_022703215.1 Spirochaetota bacterium
CGACGTGGTGAACCTCGGCATCGGCCTGCCGACCCTGGTGGGCAACTACGTGCCCGAGGGCGTCACCGTGGTGCTCCAGTCGGAGAACGGCCTCATCGGCCTCGGGCCGAAGCCGGAGCCCGGCAAGGAAGACAAGGACCTGACCAACGCGGGCGCCCAGCCCGTGACGATACTGCCGGGCGGCGCCTTCTTCGATTCCGCCACGAGCTTCGGCATCATCCGCGGCGGGCACGTCGACTACACGGTGCTCGGCGTGCTCGAGGTCGACCAGGAAGGCAACCTGGCCAACTACAAGATCCCCGGCAAGATGGTGCCCGGCATGGGCGGGGCGATGGACCTGGTCGCGGGCTCGCGCGTGGTGGTGGCAGCCACGACCCACCTCGAGAAGTCCGGCGCCTCGAAGCTGAAGCGCCGCTGCGTCCTTCCGCTGACCGCGGCCGGGGAGGTGGACTTCGTGGTGACCGACGTGGGCTTCTTCCAGGTGCTCGGCGGCCGCTTCCACCTCAAGGAGTGGTTCGAGCCCTATGACCCCGAGTGGATCATGGCGCACACCGATGTCGACCTGGTGGTCGACGACGACTCCGCCGCCTGCAAGGACCTCTAGAAAAAACGACGAACCACGGAGGCACGGAGGCACGGAGAAAAGAGGGAGAAGGCGAAGGAATGGATCGGCCATTTCTCCGATCCATTCCTACCTCCCTCTCCCCTGCGTCGCTTCGCTACCTCGCTCCGCTCGTTTTTCGGTGAGGAAGCGATAGTCGTGCCCGCTCGCGCGGGCGTCCTCATCCGCTTTCGGATTGGAAGGACTGGAGTGCGCGCTTGCGCGCGCAGCCTCATCCCTTGCTCCGTGTCTCCGTGGTTTTTATTTATCGGGGATCACTCAGCCCAGAGCTTGATGAGCTCGAGGACGGTGTCGTGGGCCTGGACCATCTCGCTCACGGACGCCCACTCGTGGCGGCTGTGGAAGTTGTGGCCGCCGGTGAAAACGTTCGGCGTCGGGATGCCCATCTCGGTCAGGCGCGAACCGTCGGTACCGCCACGGATGGGCTTGGAATAGGGTTCGACGCCCGCGCGCCGCGCCGCCTCGAAGAGCTTTTCGAGGACGGCGGGCTTCTCGTCGAGCTTCTTCTTCATATTGAGGTACTGCTTCGGGATCTCGAGCTCCACGACGCCGCCGGGGAACTGGGCTTCGACAGCCTTGGCGATGGCCTTGACGGCTTCGATGCGGCGCTTCATGGCCTCGTCGTCGAAGTCGCGGAGCAGGACGTCGACGCGCGCCTCCTCCGGGTGACCGGAAATCTCGATGGGGGCGTAGAAGCCGTACCAGCCGTCGGTGGCCTCGGGGCTCTCCGAACGCGGCAGCATGGCGACGTAGCTGGAGGCCATGGCGACCGCGTTGACGAGTTTGCCGCGGGCGTAGCCGGTGTGGATGGACTTGCCGACGAAGCGGGCCTTGGCCATGTAGGCCGTGAAGCACTCGCTCTCGATCTCGCCGCCCTTCGAGCCGTCGAGGGTGTAGCAGGCGACGCTCTTCACGCTCTTGAGCGGGAAGAGGTCCATGCCCTTGCCGGTCTCCTCGTCGGGGGTGAACATGATCTCGAGCGGGCCGTGCCGGAAGCTCGTGTCCTTGAGGACGCGGCCGAGCGCCGTCATGATCTCGGCCACGCCGGCCTTGTCGTCCGCGCCGAGCAGGGTCTCGCCGTCGGTGACCATGAGCGTGTCGCCCTTGTATTCGAGCATTTCCGGGTATTCGGCCGGGTCGAGGACCTGGGTCGGCGAAAGCCGGACGGGCTTGCCGTCGTAGGCCTGGACGAGCCGGGGCTTGACGCCCTTGCCGGAGACGTCGCTCGCGGTGTCCACATGGGCCATGAAGCCGACGCAGGGCTTCCCTTCGAGGCCGGGGCTGGCGGGAATCCGGGCGACGAGGTAGCAGTGCTCGTCAAGCGTGACGTCGCTCACGCCCAGGGCCTTGAGCTCCTCGACAAGCAGGCGCGAGAGGTTCCACTGGCCGGGCGTCGAAGGAATGGCCTCGACGTGCCGGTCGCTCGTGGTCTCGATCCGGGCGTAGCGGTCGAGGCGTTCGGCGAGCTCGCGGGCCTCGGGACGGGCGGCGAGCGATGCGTAATCGGGTTTCATGGTCAAGGAGTATCCCCCGCTCCGGCGGATTTGGCAAGGAGCGCCTCTTGCGCCTATAGTTGGTGGCGATGAACGAGTTCCTCACCCTCTACGCGTCCGCCCCGGATTGGGTCCGCGTCCTCATGACCCTGGCCTATGCCGGCGTGGCGGCTTGGGCGGTCTGGATCGTGGCGACGCGGAGCACGAGGCGCGAGCTCCACCACAAGATCGACGAGCTGCTCGAGGTGAAGCGCGAACTCGAGGAGGCCAACGCGCAGCTCGAGCGCCTCTCGCTCGCGGATCCGCTCACGGGCATACCGAACCGGCGCAAGCTGGATGAGGAATTCGAGCGCCTCTGGGCCGCCGCGTCGCGCGACATGGTGGACCTGGCCTGCCTGATGATCGACATCGACCACTTCAAGGCCTACAACGACCACTACGGCCACCTCGAGGGCGACGAGTGCCTCAGGCGCGTCGCGGCCTGCCTGGTGGCGAGCCTCGAGCGCGCCACGGACTTCGTCGGCCGCTACGGCGGCGAGGAATTCCTGGTGCTCTTGCCGCGCGTGGACGGAGCGGGCGCCCGACTCGTGGCCGAACGCCTCCGCAAGGCCGTCGAGCGCCTGCAGATAGCCCACGCCGCCTGGAAGTCGGTCGGCGTGGTGACCATTTCGGTCGGCGTCGCCGCGAAGGTGCCTCGGCCGGGTGGCGACCCCTCCGCCCTGATCCGGGAGGCCGACGTGGCCCTGTACCTCGCCAAGAGTCGCGGCCGCAACCGTGTCGCGGGCTTCGACACGGCCGCCCTCGCCGAAGCCGCGCCGCCGGATCCCGCATGAGATCCGTGCCGCGCGGGGACGCCAAACCGGCGGGGAGCTCCGAACATGCAGCGCTCCGGCATTCGGAGGCTTCGCTACCTTTCCGCCTTGACCTTACGAAAACGTTTTGGCTAGATTCATGACCATGCCGATCAGGCCCTGGCCCGACTTCACGCCCCTCACGCTCGAGATGCGCGACGAGCTCTTCCCCGCGTTCCGCGAGTTGCCGGACGGGGTGTCGGAGTTCAGCTTCGCCGGGCTCTACCTGTTCCGCGACACGTACCGGTACCGCGTGGCTTCGCTGCCCTCGGGCGGCTACGTCGTTTCGGGCGAGAAGGCCGGAGAGCCCTTCTTCCTCCTGCCTTTCGAGGTGCCCGACCAGGCAATTCTCCGCGGACTCTTCGAAACGCACGCCTACCTCAAGAACCTGAATGCCCGCCTGCTGGCCGCCCACGGCGCCGCCTTCGAGGCCGCCGGTTACCGCGTCGTCGAGGACCGCGACAACTTCGACTACCTCTACGCGCGCACCGATCTCGCCGAGCTCTCGGGCAAGCA
>JAKLEE010000240.1:3492-3859 GCA_022703215.1 Spirochaetota bacterium
GTGAACGCCTTCGTCAACTCCTATTCGCGCGAGGAGCGCCCCCTCGACGACTCGAACGCCTCGCACGCGCTCGACATCCTCGAGGCCTGGCGCCTCGCCAAGGGCATCGACGGCGACTTCGATGCCGCCCGCGACGCGCTCGAGCACCGCGAGACCCTCGGGCTCGAGGGCAGGGTCTGGTACGTGGAGGGCGCCTCGGCGGCCTTCGCCCTGGGCGAGCGCATCGCGCGCGGCTCGATGTTCGCCATCCATTTCGAGAAGGCCGTCGACGGTTTCAAGGGCATCTACCAGTACGTGAACCAGGCCTTCGCGAGCGCCCTGCCGGAAGAGATAGTGACGCTCAACCGCGAGCAGGACCTGGGGGACG
>JAKLEE010000241.1 GCA_022703215.1 Spirochaetota bacterium
TCGACGACAAGTACACCGTGCTCTTCCTGGGCCTGCTCGACTCCCGCTCGCGGACCCTGCGCTACGTGAACGCCTCGATGCCCGAGGCCTACGTCGTATCGCGCGGCGTCATGGGGCCGGTGCTCAAGCGCCTGGGATCCACGATGGGACTCGTCGGCATCCTGCCGATCGACGAGGTGCCGGTTGAGGAGGTCGAGATCCGCTCCGGCGACACCATATTGGTGAGTTCGGACGGCCTGACCGAGGTCGCCAACGAGGACGGGGCACAGCTCGGCGACTCAGGCGAATTCGAGGCCTTGCTCAAGCGTTCGCTCGCGATGCAGGGCGAGGAGCTGGTGGAGCGGCTGGCCGGCCTCGTGCAGGACTGGGTCGGATCGAGACCCCTGCGCGACGACGTGACGATGCTGGCGGTGAAGGCGGGCAACCTATGGTCATGATCATATCCGGTTTCCTCGCCGCGCTGCTGCTCGTCATCTTCGGCGCCCACGCCGAGGCGTCCACTACGACGCGCCGCCTCGGCCGTCGGACCCTGGGCCTCTGCCTGGCCCTGGCCGCGTACGCATCCGCGTCGGCGCTCGAGTCGATGCGGTGCATGATGCCGGCCATGTCGCTGGCGGCCGACGTCCTGAGGCTGGCCGGCGCGGCCGCGTTCGCCTCGCTCTCCATCGGCTTTCCCGTCGACCGCCAGGCGAACATGGCGCGCGGGGCGATCTGGGGCGCATGGTTCGCGGCCGCGGCCCTGCTGGCCATGCTGCGCCTGGGGGCGGGCAGCTCGGCCGAACCGCTCAGGACGGCCGCGAACCTCGCGTCGGCGGCCGCCGTGCTCGCGGCCTCGGTCGCCATCCTCCTGTTCCCGGACCGCGCCCTCGACCGCGACGAACGGCCGCGCGCGGCGGTGCTGGGCATGAGCGGCGCCGTGGCGGCGCTCGCGGCGGGCTTCGCCGCCTTCCTGCCCGCGGAGCTCGCCGGACCCGTCGCGCTGGCCTCCTGGGTCCTCCTCGGCGCGTCCGGACATTACGCCGCCACCACGGACCACGTCATCGGCCCCTACGAAGCCCTGCGCCTGCTCCTGGTCGGGGCGGCCTGGATCCTGAGCGTCGGCCTGCCGGTCGGCCTTGCGGCCTTCGGGCTGTCAGAGGTTCTGCCCGAGCGCTCGTGGACGCTCTTCGCGGCCCTGGCCGCGCTGTTCCTCGCGGCGACCGTCCCCGCAGAATACGCCCGGCGCCGCTTCTTTTCAGCGCTCCGCGGCGGCCGGCGCTACATGAAGCGGCTCGAGGAGGACCTCGCGGCCATCGACCTCGATGCGGGCCGCGAGTCGGTGCTCGACGCACTCGAGCAGGCCCTCGGGGAGGCCATGCGCTTCCGCGACTTCGCCGTGCTCTACGAGAACGACGGCGAGCTGTACGCGCTGCGCTGCCCGGGCGGAGCGAAGCCGCGCATCGACCGGCGCGATCCGGCCATCGAACACCTGGTCAACCTCGGCACCACCATGGTCTCGCGCCGCCGCGCCGGCGACAACCGCAACTACGCGATCGTGCGCTCGCGCCTGCTGGAGATCTTCGACCAGTTGCAGGCCGACGTCCTGGTCATAGCGCGCGAAGGGCGCGAAGTGGTCGGCATCTTCGGGCTCGGTCGCAAGCTGGGCGGCGCCGACTGGGGCCGCTACGACTTCGAGAGCCTGGCCCGCATCTACGGCAAGCTCTTCGTCTTCGCCTACTACCTGCGCAACGCGGCGCGCGCCTGGGTCATCCAGACCGTGGACCGCGAGATCGCGCTTTCGGACCAGGTCATCCGCTCGGTGCAGCAGAACGTTGACCGCATCGAGCACCCCAAGGCGGACGCGGCCTTCGTCACGCGCTCGACGAGGCGCCTCGGCGGCGACTTCATCGACTTCGTGAAAGTCTCCGAGAACCGCTGGTTCTTCGTGGTCGGCGACGTCGCCGGCAAGGGCCTCAACGCCAGCATGTCGATGGTCATACTCAAGTCGACCATCCGCAACATCCTCAAGACCGAGAAGAACTTCGCCCGCCTCGTGGCCAAGACCAACGCCTTCGTCAAGAAGAGCCTCCCGCGCGGCTCGTTCTTCGCCGGCGTCTTCGGCTACGTCGACTTCGCCGCGGGCAACCTCTACTTCATCAATTGCGGAATCCCCGTCATGTACCTCAACACGCCGGGCTCCGCGAGCTTTGTCGAGGTGCAGGGCGAGGGCAAGGTGCTCGGCTTCGTGCGCGACATAGCGCCGCACCTCAAGACGCGCCGCGTCGCGATCGCCCCGGGTTCGACCCTGGCCATCGCCACCGACGGCATCCTCGAGGCCACCAACCTCCGCGGCGAACGCTTCGGCAAGGAGCGGCTCCAGCGCGCCCTGACGGAGTACCGGACCTACGAGGCGCCGAAGGCGGTCGACCTGACGGTGAAGGCGGCCTACGATTTCGGCGACGGCGACATCGAGGACGACGTCACGCTGTTCATCCTGAGGACCAAGGCATGAAGTCCGGCCGCACACGCCCGCGCGGCCGGCGCCAAGCGGTGGCGCGGCGGGACGACGGACATGGAGGAATGAAATGGATCAACTGAACATAAGCGAAAAGGTCACCGACCGCGGCGCCATCCTGGTGGTGGAAGGCCCGGTGAATTCCTACACCTTCACCGAGTTCCAGACCAAGGTCTACGCCTGGTCGAAAAAAACCGACCTGGTCATCGACATGTCGGCCGTCACCTCGCTCTCGTCCGCCGGGCTCGGCGTACTCATGGCGGCCATCGACGACGCGGCAGACGCGGGCCGCAAGCTCTGGATCCTGAAGCCGTCGGAGATAGTCCGTATGGCGATAGAAAGCACGGGCTTCGCGGACTCGTTCGCCATGATCGGCGCGCTCCGCGAGGCGTTCTGACGGATCGGTCCTTGGGCGCGGCCGAGCGCCGGAAACGCGCGCGACCTTCCGCGCTGAGGGAGCGCCGCGCGGTCGCGCGCTTCCAAGGCACCCGCACCGACTTTCCGGCGTTCGAACACCTGGTCGACGGCCTCGATTGCCCCGACGACAAGGCGCGGGCGAGGCTCCGCCTGGTCGGACTCGAGCTGTTCGACAACCTGGTCAGGCATGCCGGTCCGCTCCGCGGCGGCGTGAGGATGCGCTACGGGGAGGACGCCTCCGGACGCATGTCGCTCGCGTTTTCGTTCCGTTCGCGCCGCTTCCGCGCCTGGCTCAAGGCGCCGGGCCCTTCCCTGCCCTCGTGGTCGCCGGCCGAGAAGCGCTGGCGCGGCCTGGGGCTCATCATGGTGCGCAACCTCTCCAGCCGCGTCGAACACCGTTCCGGCCCCTCGGGCGACCGCATCGTCGTCACGTTCTGACACAGGAAAACAAGTGATGAGGTCGCCTGCGCGAAGCGCGGGCACCCATCCTTCCACTCCGAAAGCGGAGCGAAGCGACGCAGACACCGAGACACGGAGGCAAGAGGGAGTGAAGAAGGAGAAGGGATTTTTGATCAATCCCCGTTCCTTCTCTTCTCCCTCTCCTCTCCTTTCCTCCGTGGCTCCGTGGTTTCTTTTTATCAGCGCTTGCCCTGGTCGTAGATCTCGCCGGCGGCCTTCGGACCGACGGTCTTTCCGGCGGAAAGCACGAGGACGATGATGGTCAGGATGTAGGGGACCATGCTGAACACCTCGGTCGGCAGCCCGCGCAGGAAGCTGATGTCCTTGGCGTACAGCGCGAGCGTCTCCGAGAATCCGAAGAAGATGGCGGTGCCGAGCACGCCCCAGGGGTTCCACTTGCCGAAGATCAGCGAGGCCAGCGCGATGAAGCCGTAGCCGTGGATGGAGGCCACCGTGTACTGGATGTCCTGGGTCAGGATCATGA
>JAKLEE010000242.1 GCA_022703215.1 Spirochaetota bacterium
GGAAGCTCTTCGTCGAGAAGAAGATCCCCTTCGGCCCCGGCAAGGCCGCGAACGCCGGCGGCGTCGCCACCTCCGGCCTCGAGATGAGCCAGAACTCCATGCGCCTCGCGTGGACCGCCGAGGAAGTGGACCAGCGCCTGCACGCCATCATGATCGCCATCCACACGGCCGCCTACGAGACCGCGAAGCAGTACGGCTTCGAGGGCAACTACGTCGTCGGCGCAAACATCGCCGGCTTCAAGAAGGTCGCCGACGCGATGATCGCGCAGGGGCTCGTGTAAGCGGGACTCCCCGGACTTTCGAAGGCCGCTCCGCGAGGGGCGGCCTTTTCTTTTCCGCGCGTCGGGGAAGGGAAGGGGGAATAGGCGCCGGGGCCTCGAGCTCGCTTCGCCCTCCCTTGGGCGGCGGGCCGCGTTTTCCGGCTCGGGCGGCGGTTCTCGCCTCTGGCGATGGCGGCGACGCAGCCGGCAGGCGGCTTCGTCGATGCCCCGAACCGCCGTCGGGGTGAGCTTGTCCGGGCGCCGGCTCCCGCGCCGGCTCCGGAACCGGCTCTACAGCTTGAACGTGAGGCCGATCATCATGGTCCGCTCGTTGATCGAGAAACCCGCCTCGTTCGGCACGCCGCCCTGGGCCAGCCAGTCGATGAAGAAGACGATCACGTCGCTGGCCGCATGGGCGGCCACGGCGGACTCGAGGCCGTTCCACTCGTAGATGTACTGGAACCAGAACGCCTGTACGATGGACAGCGCCGTCTTGAGGATAAGCTGCCCCCGCGGCATGGCCATCAGCTCGTCCCACTGCTGGGGAAAGTGCGATAGGGTGAACCACGAAGCGTCGATGAGTTTCGCGGGCCACTCGCCGAGCCGGGTCGAGAGCTCCTCGTAGTAGGTGCCGCGGTAGAGGGCTTCCTCGCCGATCCCGGTCATGACGAAGTTGGGCACCTGGAGGAGCAGCATGAGGCCGACGCCCGCCCAGACCGGGAACTCCAGGTCGCCCAGGAAGGCGCTCCCTGAGTCCCAGACCGCCTCGCCCGGTTTCGCCGAGAGGATCGACTGGGCGGCGAAGATGCTCATCGTGGCCAGGTAGCCCCAGACCGGCATGGGCGCGTAGCTCGCGCCCTTGAAGGGCGCCAGCGCGAGCTCACCGAAGGAGGCGCGCTCGAAGCCCGCGGCGTAGGCCGGGTCGGAGGATCGGCTCCGGAGGTCGGCGTAACCGGAATAGGTCGCGTACATCGAGAGCTTGTGCGCCGAATTGAACAGGAGCGGCGT
Organism: Spirochaetota bacterium; assembly: GCA_022703215.1. Lineage (GTDB taxonomy): Bacteria > Spirochaetota > Spirochaetia > Treponematales > UBA12059 > JAFGNN01. The sequence goes on from JAKLEE010000242.1 coordinate 1,269, forward strand.
CGCGAGGTTCGCGCCGAAGGCGAGCTCGTTGGCGGCGAAGGCGAGGGACAGGCCGAGCTGGGCTCCGGCTATCGGCCAGGCGTCCCGGGTGCCGAACGCGAGGCCGACGCCGGCCTCGGCGCCCGCGGTGCCGAGCAGGGCCCAGGGCAGCCAGGCTTCGCCGTAGCCGAAGGACTCGAACACGGTCGCCGCCTGGAGCGCGGTCGAAGAGGCCAGGTACCAGGCCAGCTCGGCATCGCTTGCGGATTGCGCCCGAGCGGGCGTCGCGGCGCTCGCGGCGATCAGGATCGCGAGGGCGCAGCCGGCCACGGCGGGTCGTACGCGGCCCTGCCTCATTTCGACTCGCCGCTTCCGCCGGAGCGGTCCTCGAGCAGGCGGTTCAGGAAGGCGAGCTCTCCTTCGAGCTTCGCTACCCGCCCGTCACGGTCCTCGAGCCGGGCCTCGAGCGCGTCGAGCCTGCGTTCGAGCTCGCGCGTCCGCGCCGCGTCGGCGGGAGCGGCCTTGGCGCGCCGCCCCAGGTAATCGAAGCCCGCGGCCGCGATGGTCATCAGCACGAGCCCCCCGACGATGGTCAGCGTTATTCCCATGGATCCTCCTCGGTCCGCACGCGGACCCCTTCCGAAGCGAGCAGGGCGGCGGCGAGCCCGTCGCCTTCCACGAGGCCGTCGCCGAAGCGCCCGTCGTGGACGAGGCCCTTGCCGCACGAGGGCGAGCGGGCCTTGAGGATCGCCTCGTCGCACCCGTAGGCCCGCGCCAGGTCGAGGGTTGCGCGGGCTCCGCGGCTGAAGGCCTCGGTGAGGTCCCGGCCGTCGCGCGAAAGCACGCGGCCGCCGACGATTTCCGAGGGCTCGCGCGGGGTCGGAAGCCCGCCGAGCTGCTCGGGGCAGACGGGCAGGGCGCCGCCGCTCCGCACGAGCGCCATGACGCGCGGGTCGCTTTTCGCCGCGCCGTCGTAGCGGCAGGGGAAGCCGGCCAGGCACGCGCTCACGATCTTCACCTCTCGCCTTCCTTCCCCGACGCGGCGCGCCGGACGGGGCATGGTACGACGTCCGCCCCGGCCGATCAAGCGGCGCGGCGGGAAATTGGCGAGGTTCGCGCGCCGCGCCTCAGGCCGAGAGCATCAGGCAGCCGGCCGGATCGGCCGCTTCGGGACGAAGCTCGGCGAGGTCCAGGGGCGACGGCACGCGCGAGAGGTCGAGGTTCCGCACGTGGAGGTAGGCCATGGTGGCAAGGATGCTCGAATGGCCGAGGAGTCGCATGACCTGGAAGACGTCGGCGCCGTCCTCGAGCAGGTGGGTGGCGAAGCTGTGCCTGAGCGCGTGGACGGATACCCGGCCGCCGAGGCCCCGCGCCCGCGCGAGGCGGTGGAAGCCCGCGCGGATCCAGTCCGTGGACACCGGCCGCGCGATATCCCCGCGCCGCGGGAAGAGGACGGTGGCGGGGCGGTGGACGGCGATGTAGCCGCGAAGGAGCTCGGCGGCCCGCCGCGACAGCACGGTGTAGCGGTCCCGGCCGTGCTTGCCGTTCCGCACGAAGACGGTGCGCCGCGCGAAGTCGACGTCGCCGAGCTCGAGCCCCGACGCCTCGGATATCCTGAGGCCGGACGAATAGATGAGCGAGAGTATCGCCTTGAGCTTGAGGCTCGCGCAACTTTCCAGCAGGCCGACCACCTCGGTCCGCGCGATGACCCGCGGCAGGCGCCTCCGCCTCCGCGTCAGGGCCAGCTCGGGCACCTCGCGCCGCCTGCCGTGCAGGGCGTAGAAGAATTTGAGCGCCTCGAAGTAGGCACGCACGGTCGAATCGCTCCGGCCCAGGTCGCGCAGGTGAAGGAGGAAGGCCGGGATGCCGCCGGGGCCGATTTCGAGCGGGGACGCGCCATAGTGCCGCGCGTAGAGCGCCACGCAGGACGTGTACAGCTCGATCGTGTTCGGCGAGTAGCCGCGCGTCCGCATGCAATCCACCATCTGGTCCCTCAGTATTCCCATGTCGCGGCCTCCCGGCGCCGGCTCGACGCCGACGCGATGGTAGCGCCGGGGGGCGCCGCCTTCGAAGCCCGCTCCGGGGCGAGATCCTGGAGGCCCGGCAGCCGCGTCCCGTTCCGGGCCGTCCGGCCGCCCTCGGTCGCGACCCTCCTTTCCCCCGTCCGCTTCCCGCCCTATACTCGTCCGGACGGAGGGTTCACCCCATGTTCTTCAACGAGCTCGTCGAGTCCTACGACGCCGAGCGCCGCGAGCGCGACGTCTTCCACGACCTCATGGCCTTCCGCGTCCGCGAGATCCTGCTCGTGGCAAGCCTCTACGACTCCTTCATACTCGAGTCGGACGGGGCGCTCTCCGAGCGCATCTACGGCGAATACTTCTCGCTCAACCTCTCCTCCGCCCCGCGCGTCAGCTGCGCCTATACCGGCGACTCGGCCCTGGAGCAGTTCCGCGGCGGAGGCTTCGACATGGTGGTCATCATGGCGGGCATGGACTTCGACGGGCCGCTCGCGACCGCCCGCGCCCTCCGCGATTCCGACGGCGACACGCCCATCCTGCTCCTTGCCATGAACA
>JAKLEE010000243.1 GCA_022703215.1 Spirochaetota bacterium
AGAATGGTTCCCATCGAACCTGTTCCGAAAATGCACAATTTCATGAAGCGGGACTCCGTTCCGGTGGCGGTACCGGCAGTACGCGTACCGCCTGCCGTGTTTCGGACGCGGAACCTTGTCATGCCAGCATCACTCGGTCAACGCTTATTTTTCTTAGCGCGTGGCCGCGCGCGGACTCCCGCTCAAGGCAGTAAACGCCGCCCCGCCCTACGGCGAGACGGCGTTTTCTGGGCCCAGCTGGATGACGCCGCCCGCGAAAGCGGGCACGTCAATCGTTTCCTTGCGGAAAGCGGCGCGCAGCGACGCATTTGGCTTCCGGGCTCGGGCGTCGTGCCCGTGCCCTCCAGCCCGCCTCCGCGCACTGTCGCACCCATCCAGGGCGCTCCTCCTCGCTTCCGCTCGGAACGTGCGCTCCGGTTCAAATACGGCTGGGCCTTGATAGAAAAACCCGCCCCGCCTGAAAGGCGGAGCGGGTTTTTCTGGGCCCAGCTGGATTTGCCCTCTGGTCGGCGGCTTCCTGCCGCCTCCCGCCGGGCCGCCTACGGGTCCTCGCGCGCCATGCGTCGCTTCGCTCCGCTTTCGGAGAGGTATGGATTGATGTGCCCGCCCATGGCGGGCGACCTCATCCTTGGCGCGCGTCCTCCCTACCGGTCGGACCGGACCCTCCGGTTCAAATCCAGCTGGGCCCTTATCGAAAACGCCGCCCCGCCCTTACGGGCGGAACGGCGTTTTCTGGGCCCAGCTGGATTTGAACCAGCGACCTACGGATTATGAGTCCGCAGCTCTGACCGCTGAGCTATAGGCCCGTGGCGCTAAATGCCGGGTCATGATACAAAAGTGAAGCCATCATCGTCAATCGGAGCGGCCTTCGCGCCGATGCTGTAAGGAGCAACGCGCGCCCGGCGCGTACTTCTGCATCACCCGAAGACAAGGACCAGCCATCGTGAGAAAATTCCCCGTCATCTCCTCCGACGATCAGCTCAACCGCTTCATCGAGGCCCAGTGCGCGGCTTTCGGCGGCGAATTCGAACCGGTGTTCTTCAGCGACGGCTCCTCCGTCATCGAGTTCCTCAAATACGAGCTGCCGGACATGAAGGTCATCTGCTTCTCGGACCCCAAGGTGGACGCGCACGCCGTCCTCGAGGAGATCCGGCGGGATCCCTGGCTCCACTACGGCGGCATCGTGGCCATCCACGACCAGCTGGACGAGAAAGACCTTCGCGAGTCCATGCGTGACCAGAACGTCATCGCCATGCTCAAGAAACGCGAACTGGCCGCCGGCTTCCAGCGCCTCCTCAAGATCGTCCGGCAGAACAAGCAGATCCTCTTCCAGCGCGGCATCCAGCAACACCTGATCAAGAGCATCTCCGGCTCCTTCGTCATCGACAACGAGCCGCTCGACATCACCACGTATTCGAACCTCGTCACCAACTACCTCTACAACGCCAACCTGATCGACCGAGAGATGAAGGAAAAACTCCACGTCGCGCTGCTCGAGCTCCTCATCAACGCCATCGAGCACGGCAACTGCAAGATCTCGTTCGACGAAAAGAGCGCCTGGCTCGAGAAGAACCGCGACATCATGGACCTGATCCGGGAGAAAAACCGCGACGCCGGGGTCCGGACGAGAAAGGTCTACTTCACCTACACGATCATGCCGGAGTGGTCGCGCTTCACCATCCGCGACGAGGGCGACGGCTTCGATTGGCGCTCGCGCATCAACGCCGACCCTGCCGAGCCGGGACTCCACGGCATGGGAATGCGCATGGCCGGCATCTACGTGAAGAACCTCGCCTACAACGAGAAGGGCAACGAGGTCAGCTTCGAGATCGACCACCAGGTGGCCCAGTCGAACGTCATCCCCGCCATCTTCGAAAGCGCGCTGGAGATGAATTTCCAGGACGGGCAGTACATCTGCTCCGAGGGAGAGGCGAGCGACTTTCTCTACTACATAGTCTCCGGCCGCCTGCACGTCTACGCCAAAGGCAAGCTGGTGTCCGCGCTCACCCCCGACGACATGTTCATGGGCGAGATGAGCTTCCTGCTGTCCAACCGGCGCTCCGCGACGGTGGTGTCGAAGGGCAAGAGCACCTTGATCCGCATCTCGAAGCAGGACTTCGTCAACCTGATCAAGGATAACCCGCACTACGGCATCTACCTGGCGCGCCTGCTCGCGCAGCGCCTGGCCAGGCTGAACCTGCGCATGTCGCGGCTCAACACCGAGTACCTCAAGGTGAAGAAGATCGCCGAGACCGCCGTCGGACAGGAAGGGCTCGAGGGCGCTTGAGCGGGGCGCCCGTCGGCCGGATGGGCGGCAGGCGCTTGATTCAGCCCCCGCGGTACCGCCGGTCCGCAAGCTCGGCGGCCATGCGGCCCGAGAGCAGCACGAGCGGCATGCCGCCGCCGGGATGGGCCGAGCCGGAGCAGAAGTAGAGCCCGTCCACCTCGCGGCAGCGATTGGCCTGCCGGCGGAACGCGGCGGATGGGGTATTCGAGGCGATACCGTAGAGCGAGCCGCCCGAGCCGCCGGTCCGGAGCGCGATGCGCGCGGGATCGAGCGTGGCCTCCTCGACGATGGCCGCGCCGACGTCCCAACCGAGCCGTTCCGATAGGACGCGGAGCACCGCGACGCGCAGCCGGGCGATTTCCGCGGACCAGTCCTGACCTCGGTCCGGCGGCGCGTTGACCAGCACGAACCAGTTGTCGCCGTCCGGCGGCGCGTCGCCCGCGGTGACGCGGCAGGTGATGTTGATGTAGACGGTAGGGTCGTCGGGAAGGCGGCCTTCTTCGAAGAGTGCGCGGAATTCCGACGCGTAGTCCTTCGAGAAGAATATGTTGTTGACGCCGAGCCGTTCGTCGCGTCGCTTGATTCCCCAGTAGAACACCACGCCCGAACTGGAAGGCTCGAGCCGGGCGTAGCGGCGCGCGGCAGTGGACTCGGGCTGGCCCAGCAGCTCGCGCCAGGTGGCAAGGACGTCCAGGTCGGAAACCACGGCATCGGCTCGTGTTTCGCCGCGAAGGCCGGCTGCATCCAGCCAAGAAACGCCGACGGCCCTGCCCTTGTCCGTCAATATGCGCTCGACCTTCGTTCCGTAGCGGAATTCGACGCCGAGCTCCCGCGCGACGCGTTCGAGGGCGCGGGGTATGGCGTGTATTCCTTCCAGCACGGTCCATCCGCCCCACTCGTACTCGACGTGGGGGATAATGCCCATGGTGCCCGGCGTGCGCCAGGGATTCGAGCCGTTGTAGGTGGCGTAGCGGTCGAAGAGCTGCACGAGGCGCGGATCGCGGAAACTCGCCGCGTTGCGCGCGTGCAGGCTGCGGAGCGGATCGATGAAGGGCAGGCCCAGGATATTCGGAATCGTCCGGAGACTCAGCCAGGATCCTGTCTCGTGGATGGGGCGCTCGAGAAAGATTTCGCCGGCGATCCGCCAGAGCCGGGCCGCTCCAGCAAGATAGCGTTTCAGCTCCTTCGAGCCGGAACCGAAGCTTCGGTCCACCTCGGTCCCGAAGCGTACCGGGTCGGCGCTGGTACCGAGCATCGTGCCGTCCGGCCAGAAGTAGGCGCAGATCCGATCCAGGGGGACGAGCGTGAGGTAATCTTCCAGGCGCTTTCCGAGCCGCTCGAAGGTCGAGCGGAACACCTGCGGCATGGTCACGAGGCTCGGACCTGTATCCCAGCGGTAGGCGCCGAGTCGCGCTTCTCCTGCCTTCCCTCCCGGGACCGTACCCTGCTCATGCAGGACCACCCGCCACCCCGCGCGCGCGAGGTTCGCGGCGGCCGAAGGTCCTCCAAGTCCCGCGCCCACAACGATCGCC
>JAKLEE010000244.1 GCA_022703215.1 Spirochaetota bacterium
GAACCCAATTTGTTGTAAACGTTTACGTGAAAAGCACTTGACCAGGAAGAACGGGAAGAACGGGAAGAACCACGTTGGGTGAACCCTGGATCGGCGCCGACGGTTTCACCTACTCCTACCGCGATTCCCGCGACCGTCTCGACCATCTGCTCTGCTCACCCGGGCTGTACGACGGGGCGGGTCTCGAGCTCGAGTCGTTCGGCGTGCCGGAGCTGCCTTTCCTCTACGGCCCCGATGGCCTGCCCTTCGGATGGGATCCCGTCCTCCGCGACGGCTATTCCGACCACCTGCCCGTCCTTGCCGAGTTCTCGCGCCGGGACGCCTGAGCTGCCGCCCGCCGCCCGCGGGCGGGATCCGCCGGATCGCCTTTACAAGCTCCGCGGCATGACGCACGATGGACGCGGGGGTGTCCATGCCGTCGGAGACAGTGAAGGCAACGGAGCAGGGCGAGCCGTCCCGCAAGGGTGTCGAGGAAGGCGAGCGGGCGCTCGGCGAGCTCGCGGAACGGCTCGAGCTTTCCTGGGCGGGCAATCTCGGCCGCTGGTACTGGGATGTGCGGAGCGGCGAGGTAGACGCCAATCCGCGCAAGCTCCGCGCCCTCGGCTACGAGCCCGGCGAGCGCGCCTGGAAGGTGTACGACTTCACCGAGCTCATCCATCCCGAGGACCACGAGCGGACCATGCGCGCCATGCGCGACCATCTCGCCGGCCTCGCGCCGGCCTACGAGGCCGAATACCGGATACGCAGGCGCGACGGCGCGTGGAAGTGGTTCTACGACCGGGGCTACGTCGCGGAACGCGACGCGCACGGCGCCCCGCTCATGGTCGCGGGCATCGTGTTCGACGTCACCGAGCGGAAGGAGAACGAGCTCGCGCTCGAGCGCCTCGTGGCTGAGAAGGACCGCTTCATGTCCATCATCGCCCACGATCTCCGCAACCCCTTCACGGTGGTCGTCTCGGGGGCGGAGCTCCTCGAACGCTACGTGGACGAGCTCGAGCCCGAGCGGGTCAAGGAACTCGCTGGCCAGGTGGCCTCGCAGGCCCGGCGCACGGCCGGCCTCCTCGAGGACATCCTGTCCTGGGCCCGCTCCCAGACCGGCGGCCTCGCGCCCGCGCCGACCGATTTCGTGGTCGTCGAGCTGCTCGATGAGATCGTCTCGCTCTACGCCCGCCCCGCCGGCGAGCGGCGGATCGGCCTCGAGGTCGAATGCCCGAGCGAGCTGCGCGCGCGCGCCGACCGCTCGATGGTCGCCACGGTGCTCCGCAATCTCTGTTCGAACGCCGTGCGCCATATCGCCGCGGGCGGTTCGGTGCGGCTCTCCGCTCGCGCGACCGACACCGGGGTCGAGGTGGAAGTCTCGGATACCGGTCCGGGAATGGACGCGGAGACCCTCCGCTCCATCCTCGAGACCGGCGCGGCGCGCCGCCGCTCGGCTACCGCGGGCTCGGGCCTCGGGCTCGCGCTGGCCCGCGAGTTCGCCTCGCGCGCGGGCGGCGGGCTCGTCATCGAAAGCTCGCCCGAGGCGGGCAGCCGCATCTCCGTGACGCTCGCCGCGGCTCCGGCCGACTGAGCCGTCTCCGACAGGGCGCTCGGGATGCTCGGGCGCCTGCTCGCCCCTGGGCATCCGTTGCCGCCGGCGATTCAGGAGCTCGGCGCGACCGAACCTGGCTTGCCCTTCCCCACGAAGAATACGCCGTAAAGGGCGGTCGAAACCGTGTAGAGCGCCGCGGTCAGCACGAAGCTGGCCTCGAAGCCGCTCTTTTCGATCAAGACGCCCGAGACGCGTGCGGCCACCATCCACGAGCCGGTCCAGTTGAGCATGCGGAGCGCGTTGAGGAGGTGGTGGCGCCGCGGCGGCACGAGGCCGAGCCCGAAGGCGTCCGATACCGGCGTCGACATGTTCATCAGGGTCTGCCGGGCAAGGAAGGCCAGAGCCACGAGGGGTAGTGCCCGTACCCAGGTCAGTACCAAGATGAAGGGCACGCTGAGCGCCTGCGACCAGAACACGAGTTCCGGCTTGCCCATGCGGCGCGCGATGCCGGGGCCGGCCATCATGCCGATGAAGGTGGCCACCTGGCCCGCCGCCACGATGCCGCCGATGGCCGAATCAGTGAGGAAGAAGACGTTCTTGAAGTAGAGGTTGAGGTAGGGAATGGTCAGGCCGGCGCCCATTCCGGTCAGGAAGCCGGGCAGGAGCAGGCGGACATAGAGCGAGACGGGCGGCTCAGCCTCGGCAGGCGGCGCAGCCGTGAGCGCGGCGGGCACGGCTTCGGGGAGCGGAGCGGCGCCGCGTCCGGGTCCCGGGCCGGCCAGGCCGCTCGGCGGCTTCGCGGGGCCTTCGTCGATGCGGGCGAAGGGCAGGGCGGCCGCCGCCGCGAAGGCCGTGCCGGCCAGCAGCGCGATGCGGTACGCGAGGAGGCCGTCGCCGAGCGCCGGCGCCAGGAGGTCGCGCGCGAGCCCGCCGAGGAGGCTTCCGACCACGCCGGTCAGCATGGAGAGCGCCCCGTTCAGGCTGAACAGGAGCAGTCGCTCCTTCTCGCCCGAGTTGCGCATGAAGAAAGGGCCGGCGCTCACCTGGAAGATCGTGGAAAAAGCGCCCGAGGCGAGGACGCTCGCCGCCACCCCGCCGGAAGGCAGCAGGGCCTGGCCCGCGTAGGCGGCCGCGGTCAGGAAGGCGCCGGCGGGCAGCATCCGCTCGGGAGCGATCCGCGCTATGAAGAGGCTCGCGGGCAGGGCCACCAGGGCCGAGCCGAGCGCGCGGGTCGAGAGCAGCGCCCCGATGGCGCCTTCGGCGTAGCCGGCTTCCTTCAGGTAGAGGTTGAACAGGAGCTGCACCAGGTTCGACGCGATCCAGACCAGGGCGTTGCCCGCGAGGAAGCGTTTCGCGTTGGGAGTGAAGTTCGAGAAGGCGTCGCGATATTCGGAGATGGTTCGGAGTATGGGGTTCACCGCGACAGACTAGGGTCGGGCCGCGGCGGGGGTCAAGGCTCGCGCCCGACGGGCCGGCCCCGGCGGGGACGGAACCCGGCTCGGGTTCGGAAAAGTGCCCGGCGACCGAGTCTCCCGCGTGATATCCTTGTTTCTACTTGACAGATGTAGTACATTATGAAGTGCGCTTTCATCTATCCCCTAAAGTCGGTCTGTATCTCGAGCGAACCTGGCTGGTTCGCGCCCTGCCGCCGCGGCGTCCGGCTGGGTTCTCGCGACCGACGCCGCGGAGGTAGAAGCATGAAGTCCGTCACCGCGCTCTTCGCGGCGCTCGCCCTGATCCTCGCCCTCGGATCCTGCACCCTGTTCGGCTCAGGCGATCCCCTCGTCGACACCCCCACCGACGCCCAGCTCGAATCCTTCTCGAAGGTGTTCATGTCGAGCTACTGGGCCGAACGCGGCGGCGCCCCCTCCGGCGACGTCGCCCGCGCCGTCACCCCCTTCCTGCCGCGCTCCGCCGGCTCAGGCGCCGCCCGCGCTACGGTGCCGGTCGGCGACGGGACGCCAGAATCCATCCTTCCCACGTACGAGTTCGCTACCCTGACTGGAACGACCGTGATCGCCGGCGATTATCCCGAGCCCGGCCAGACGACCAGATTCGCGGTTAACGAAGTCGTCGCAGTGGATCCGAAGGTCTACCGGATCGACGTCACCACGACCTACCCGTCCTCGGACCTGCGCGCGAGTTATTTCGAGTCGTACTACCTTCAGGACTTCGATGAGAACGGTACGTGGACGACCGCTGATAAAATCGTGGACGACACTGGGGCGCCCAGTTGGAAATACCGGCTCGCCATGCGCCTGACCTTCAAGGATGGCACCACTCG
>JAKLEE010000245.1 GCA_022703215.1 Spirochaetota bacterium
GGCCGGCCTGGAGCTTCGTCGACTTTTTCGTGCCTCCCGGAGCGCCGGGCGGCGCTCCCACGCGCGTGGAGCTGGTCGGCGCCTCGATCCTGGTGCCGAGGACCTGGACCCACCATCTGCTCCGCTTCGATTCCTCGACGGGGCTCGTCGAGTACCTGATGAACGGACGGGTCGAGGCGACCGCGTACGCCACGCCGTCGGGGCGCGAGGCGGCTCCGGGAACGGGGGCCGCGGGCCGTACGGTGTACGTGCCGCGGATCGGCGAGGCCGCGCCGCTCGAGATCGGCCCCGAATACGCCGGGCTCGTGGACGAGTTCTCGATCGCCTCGCGCTTCGTCGCCGAGGTCACGGCCGCGCGCTACGGCGACTCGGGCGGCAGCGCCGTCTCGCCGATCATGGACCTGGGTTCGGCGCGCGCCAGGCTGCTTTCCATCGGGGCGCGACGCCGTACGCCCGGCGACTCGGGCGCTTCCTTCATGTACCGCGTGGCGGAGGAAGCTTATGGCTGGAGCGCCACGAGTCCGGAATGGGTGCCCTTCGATCCCGACCGGCCCTTGCCGGGCGGGCCGCGCGGGCGCTACGTGCAGTTTCGCGTCGATCTGTATCCCGACGGTCGTGGCGGCTCGGGCGCCAGCTTCTCGGGTTTCGAGCTCCGCTACGAACCGGACCTGCCGCCGCCGCCGCCCGCCCGCCTCCTGGCGATGGCCGGCGACGGCTCCGTGACCCTGCGTTGGACGCGGGTGCCCGAGGCAGACCTGGCCGGTTACGCGGTCTGGTTCGGCACGAGGCCCGGCGAGTATTTCGGCGTTTCCGCCACGCTCGGCCCCGGTCCCTTCGACGCGGGCCGGGCCCTCGAGTTCACCGTCGACGGGCTCGAGAACGGCACCGTCTATTATTTCGCCGTCGCGTCGTACGACGCCGCGGGCCCGGCCGGCGCGGGCGAATTTTCCGTCGAGGCGTACGCCCGGCCCCTCAGGACCCCGAAATGAAGCAGCATCCGGGCGCGTCGGCCCTGCTCGAGAGGGCGCGCAACGCCATAGTCCTCCGCGATTTCGAAACCGCCGCCCAGCTGGCCACGCGGAAGCTCCGCGAGGAGCCGGAGTCGCGCGACGCGCGCATCGTGCTCGGCACGGCGTACTTCCGCTCGAACCGCGCGAGCGACGCGCTCGCGGCCTTCCTGTCCGTGCTTTCCCGCAACGCCGACGACGTGGAGGCGCTGGCCGGCGCGGCCGCCGCCTACCTCAAGGCGGGCAAGGCCCAGGACGCGCTCGCGGCGCTCGGCCGCGCCATGAAGCTCGACCCGGACAACGCGGAGCTCCGCTTCGAGGCGGGCAACGCCCACCGCCAGGCCGGTGACCTCGATTCCGCCGCCCTGATGTACGAGTCCGCCATCGAGGCCGACCGCGAGCTCGCGATCGCCTACAACAACCTCGGCACCGTCCACCTGGCCAAGGACGACCCCGAGGCGGCGGTCAAGGTCCTCTGGCGGGGCCTATCGATCGACCATAATTATCCTTCCTTCCATTACAACCTCGGCATCGCCTACGAATCGCTCGGCAAGCTGTCCGACGCCGTGGCCGAGTACGAGCAGGCGGTAAAAGCCCGGCCGGGCTGGATCGACGCCATGCTCCGGCTCGGTACGGCCCTGCTCGCCTCCGGACGGGCGAAGGACGCGGGCGAGGAGTTCGCCCGCGTGCTGGAGGTGCATCCCAAGTCGGCCGCGGCGCATGACGGGCTCGGACTCGCCGCCGCCGCGCTCGGACGCCCGGACGAGGCCATCGACCGGTTCCGCAAGGCGCTCGAGACGGATCCTTCCTGCCTCCAGGCGGCGGTCCACATCCAGGAGACCCTCGAGGCGAACGGACGGAGCGCCGAGGCGCTCGAACGCATGCTCGACCTGGTCAGGCTCATGCCGAAGAACGGCACGCTGAGGTTGCAGCTCGCTCGGCTCCAGCGCACGCTCGGTCACCGGGACGAGGCGCTCGACTCGGTCGGCAAGGTGCTCGCCGCCGAGGGCGACCGGCTCGACGCGCTCAAGCTGAAGGGCGCCCTGCTCCAGGAGACCGGCGATCCGGAGGGCGCGCGCCGCGTCTGGGAGCGCATCGTCGAGCTCGACCCCTCGCAATCCGATTTCCGCATCGAGCTGGCCGCCATCCATTCCGCCGCCGGACGGCACGCCGAGGCCGTCGAGGAACTCCGCGATTTCCTCAAGCTCAGGCCCGCCGACCCGCGCGGCCGGCTCGAGCTGGGACGCGCCCTCCTCGCGGGCGGCCAGGCCGGCCATGCGCGCCAGGTGCTGCTCGAGCTGCTTCGCGACCGTCCCGACGACGCGGAAGCCTGGGAGTCGCTCGCGGAAGCCTACCGCACGCTCGGAGACCACGAGCGCGCCGTCGCGGCCGCCGACCGGCTCGTGAACCTGCGCGGCCGGAGGGGTTCCGAGGACGACCTCGGGCAGCTGCAGGAATCGCTCGACATCTACGAGAAGGCCGTCGGCGCCTGGAGCACCGAGCTCGGCGAGGCCTGGGACCGGAACCTGCGCGTGCTCGGTGAAGGGCTGCGCGCCGACGCCGAGCCCGCGGAGGAAGCGGCGCGCGAAGCCACGCGCGAGGAGCAGCTCGAGGCCATGCTGGCCGCCGCCTCGGCCCAGCCGATCGGCGTCGACGAGGCCGAGGAGCTCGTGTTCCTGGACGAGCGCGAGGAGGCCCTCGACGTTCCCGAGGAACCCGAGGACGAGCCCCTGCTCGAAGAGGAAGAAGAGGCCGTCGACGAGCTGCTGCTCGGGCAGGACCTGTACGGACCATCCGGCGGCGGATCGTCGGGCCGCGGAAACGGGGGCGACGAGGAGGGCGGGGGACGGAGTGGCTCGGAGCCTCGCGACCGCGGCGGTGACGCGGATTCCGGTCGCGGAAACGCGCAGGGTCCGGAAGAACCCTCCTGGACGCCTTCCCGGCAGGATCGGCCGCAGGAGCCGCCGTTCCGGCAGCCTGAGTATCCCCGGCAGGAGCAGTATCCGCAGCCGCCGCAGTATCCGCAGCCGGCGCCCCCTCAGCAGGCGGCGCAGCGGGGCAACGTGCCGCCGCAATACGCGCCGCCACCTCCGCCGCAATTCCCGCAGTATCCGCAGTATCCCCAATACCCGCAACCCGCGCCTATCGTCCAGGTGCAGTATCCTCCGCAGGCGTCCCCGCCCGCGCGGCCCAAACCGCCGCCCCTCGAGCCGCCGGACCTTTCGCAGCCCGAAGAGCTGGACTCGGAGGACGAGAAGTACGCGGAAACGGCGCCGCTGGAGGATTTCGGGGACGAGTTCCCGCTCGACCTTCCTCCCGACGGCGAGTCCGGCGGGGAACCCGAGCCCGGCCCCCCGCCGGACGACGAGACGCCGTCGGCTGAGGAAGAGGCGCCGAACCTCATCGACGGCCTTTCGATCGAGGAAGGCGAGGAACTGCTCGAGGAAGCTGGGGAACCCGGTTTCCCCGAACCCGAACCCGAATCCGAACCCGGTACGGATGCCGATGCCGGCACGGCGGACGCGAGCCCGGAGCCTGGCACTGGCGGGACTGGATCCGCGGAAGCCGGGACTCCCGACGGAGCGCCAGACGGTTCCGGGGAAGGCAGCGACGAAAAGCCCTGGATCGACCCGCTCGGCGAGAAGACCGCCGAGCTGCTGGCCTACCTCCGGGGCCTCGCCGGAGAGCTGCCGCCGGAGAAGAAGGCGGCGTTCGACCAGAGCGGCCTCGGGCGGCGCATAGACGGCCTCATCACGGCCATGCTGCACGAGGATGCCGAGCCCTACC
>JAKLEE010000246.1 GCA_022703215.1 Spirochaetota bacterium
CCGCAGCCCTGCTTTCGTCCGCGGTCTTCGCCGCCGGGCGCCGGCACGTCGTCGTCAACGGAGGCTGAACATGCGCGTCGCTTCGACCCTGCGCTTCCTCGGACGCGCCTTCGCCGTCAACGCCAAGGCCGTGCTCGAGTACCGCGTCAATTTCTTCCTGCAGGTCTTCGGCATGATGCTGAACAACGCCGCCTTCGCCGTCTTCTGGAAGGTCCTCATCGACCGCACGGGCGGCGTCGGCGGCTACGGATTCTCCGACATCATGTTCGTGTGGGCCGTGTCGAGCACTTCGTTCGGCCTGGCGCACGTCGTCGCCGGCAACATCCGCTCCATCTCGCGCATGGTGCGCGAGGGCGAGCTCGACGTGTACCTGCTCCAGCCCCGCGACGTCTGGCTCAACGTGATCTGCTCGCGCACCATCGTGAGCGCCTGGGGCGACTTCGCCTACGGCTTCATCGTGCTCGCCCTCATGCCCGGCGTCGGACTGGAACGCTGGATGGTGTTCCTCGCCATCATCCCCGCGGCGGCGCTCGTGTTCGCGGGCGCCTTCTCGGCGGCCGAGACTCTCGCGTTCTGGCTCGGCGACTCGCAGGGCATCTCGGGAGCGCTGCAGGAATTCCTCCTCTCGTTCTCGCTCTACCCCGAGACCATCTTCGACCCGGGCATGCGCTGGATCTTCTACACGCTCGTGCCCTCGGCCTTCGTCGCCTACGTGCCGCTCGCCGCCTGGCGCGGCCTCGACTGGGGCGCCGTCGGCATCGTCTGGGCGGCCGCGCTCGCGTGGCTCTTCCTGACGCGCGCGCTCTTCCGCGCGGGCCTGAAGCGCTACGAGTCGGGGAACAAGATGGGGGCGAGGATCTAGGGAAAGGGGGAGCACGTTGTTCCCCTTCCTGCGGGAAGCGCGACAATTCAGGGGCACGCGGCGAGGGGTTTTATCGGGGCGGTCAGGGCGGGGCCTGTCGCGCGAAAACACACCCCCTCACTCGGGACCGTTCAGGGGCGTGTTTTCGCGTGCCACCCGCCGTCCTGCCGGCATCGGAAAAAAGCGGTCACCGGGTTTGCGTCAGCACGCCGCGGGTCCGGAAGTACGCGCTTCCCGCTTCGGGGGCAATTGCTTCGTTCGCCCGTCGTTGCTCTACCTCGCACCAGAGCGTGTACTCGATGATCCCGTAGCCCGAGACGCTGTGGCTCGCGAAAAGCCTACCTGATGCCGCGCCGAGCGCCAGAATCTCTGCGGCCAGGGTCGCGGTCGGCGCGCCCTTGAACCCGGCTGCCAAGGCCGTCGACGCCTTGCACGAGCAGATGCAGGAGCGCCCCGACGTGCCGTTGTAGTACCTGGTGAGAAGGCCGCCGCAAGAGGCTTCGAGAAAATCGGCGTAGGTCGAGCTCTTGGCCTCGAGTGCTCAAAATAAAAGAGAGGGACAGTGCTGCCTACGCATGATCGATCAGATCAGCTCCAAGGGGACAGAGCTGCCCCCAAAGGAAACCGACCACGGCCCAAGGGACAGTGCTCTATCGCGCTTTTGGGGCGTGCTTACGCAAGCGCCACGCCGGTCTGGCGACGATGCTCGGTCATGGGAAAGCCACGCCTGCTGCGGGACGGAGCCCTGTACCACGTCGTCTCCCGCGCGAACCGCCGGGAGCTGGCGATGAACGGCGCAACCATGAAGGCGCTTTTCATCCGGACGCTCCGGCGGGCGAAGAAGCGGTACGACTTCCGCCTCGAAAACTTCTGCGTCATGGGAAACCGCGCTCGTCGCTTTACTCTTCCCCGAGCATTGGAAGCTCGCGCTGCCGGCGCCCGGCGGGGATGGATGGAGCGCGAGGAAGGAAGGGTTTCCCCCTTCCTTCCTCGTTCAGTCCCCGTTCACGCGCCCGCAACGCTTCAGGATGCCCAGCGCCACCGCGCTCAGGTAGCCGGAGGGTCCCTTCTTCTGCCCGAAGTCGTAGGCCTTCCAGGCTTGGTATGCGGACTCCGGCGTGAAGAGGCCGCCTGAGCCGGCCTTGGACTCGAGTACGTCGAGCGTCGACTCGAGCCGCGCCTCCCCCTTGAGCCATGGCGCCTTCGAGAGCGCTTCGAGGACGTGGACCAGGTCGTACCAGAGGAGGGGCGCCTTGGGCTTCCGGAAGTCGTCGCCCATGTAAAAAATGTACGGATGCTCCTCGCGGCTGCGTTCCCAGAGCCTGAGCATGCATTCGGCTGCGGCGCGCGCTTCCGGGCCGTCGCGACGCGCGGGCAGCTCGAGGAGCAGTTCCAACATGACGAGCGTCGCGTAGGGGCACGGGTCGGATTTCTTGCCCGGCCCGCGCCACGCGCCGAAGGTCGAGGACACCGCGCAGGGGTAGCCGTTCTCGCGCGCGAGCGGAACCAGGAAATCGATGGCGCGAGCGACGCGCGGATCGTCGCCATAGCCCATACGGACCAGCGCGCGCAGGATGACGGGCGCGTCGCAGAGGGCCCAGCCGCGCGTTTCCTCACCGGTGCCGCCGTGGGCGGCGGACACCTTCGAAGGCAGCGTGAACGGTCCCTCCTCGGAAACCCGCGACATCACGGATTCGGCGATATCGTCCGCACCGTGGTCGCCGCGGCGCAGGCCGAGTTCGGCGGCGAAGGCCAGCTTGTGGAATGCCTGCTCGGGGCTCTTGTGGCTCGCGATCGCCGAACCGGGCCAGGCGCGGAGGACGTCGAGCAGCTCGAGGACGAGCGGAGATCCGATCGAGGCGTGGCGCGCCGTTTCGCGCTCGGCGGCGGAGGCCGGTCCGATCAGTTCCCGGTCCATCGCCGCCCATCGGGCCCACGGTTGATCCTTGGTCGATGCGTCGAGCGCCGCAAGATCAAACGAAATGCAGCCCATGTTTGCCCCCTCAGGCCTGACCCTGATCAGGCCCCGTCGAACTCCTTCCCGAGCAACAGATACTCCTCCGAAATTCCGTGAGCCTTGTAGAAGCGGATGGCGCCCTCGTTGTCCTTGATCACGCCGACACGCGGAAGGTCCTCGCGGCGCCAGGATCGTATCGTCATCATGCGCGTACCCCTGCGCCAAACCCCACGCGCAGCCAGGGACAGACCCGGCGTTCGGCGGCGTCTATCGCGGCGAACAGCGCGAGCGCCAGCAGGGACAGGGCCAGGATTCCGGCGTAGGTCGCCTTGTAGTCGGCCATCGAGAAGGAATTCATGATCAGGTATCCGACGCCATATCGCGTCGCGTAGTTCTCGGCGAAGAAGAGCGCGGAGAGGCCGACGCCGATTCCGAGCCGCGCCGAGGTGAAGAGCCGGGGGACCAGGGCCGGCAGGATCAGGTGGCGGAACAATCCGCGGCGTCCGAGCCCGAGCGACCTGGCCGCGAGCCGCAGGTTCGGCGGGATCTCCGCGACGCCGTCCCGCAGGCCGACGATGGTCTGGAAGATGGCCACGGCCACCACGAAGAGTAGCTTCGACAGCTCGCCGATGCCGAGCGTGATCATGAAAACCGGCAGGAACGCGATTTTCGGTACCGGGTACAGCACCGTCACGGCCGGCCCGATGAGGGCGGCCGCGCGACGGCTCGCGCCGAGGGCCATGCCGAGCGCGCCGCGGTTGGAGGGCGCCTCGGGCGAGGCGCCGGAAGCCAGGATCAGATCGGGCAGGTCGCCGAAGCGCTCGGGCATGGAGAGGGCGAGGGCGCCGCTTCCCGAGGGATCGAGGACGTCGGGTTCGGCCCCGGAGCGGAGGATCTCCCGCGCGGCGCCTGCGGCGCCGAGCTTGACCGCGAGAAGCAGGGGCGTGCGCCCGTCGGCGCCCAT
>JAKLEE010000247.1 GCA_022703215.1 Spirochaetota bacterium
AGACACAAAGGGAGAAGATGGAAGAGGGAAGAGGGATGAGGACGGGGAAGGGAAATGAAATTCGGGGAGAAGCGGCGACCGCCCGCCCGGAAACGCAACGCCCCCTTCCCCCCGAATTTCATTTCCCTTCCCCGTCCTCATCCCTCTTCCCTCTTCCCTCTTCTCCCTTTGTGTCTTTGTGTCTCTGTGCATTTATTCTCGACAACCCGGCCTCACGCCTCGAGGCGCCGCGCCAGGGCCGCGGCGGCCTCGTGGATGGCCCCGTAGAGCTCGGCGACGTCGCCTTCCCCGACGCTCGAGAAGGCCACGCGGAGGAAGCCGCCCTGCATCGAAATGACGCCGATGCCCTGCTCGTCGAGCAGCTTTTTCCGGAGCTCCTCGGCGTCGATGCCCTCGCAGCGGTAGCTCATGAAATAGCCCGAGTTGAACGGGAGGATGCGGAGGCACTCGGGCGGGGGATTCGCGGCCAGGAACGAGCGCACCGCCCGGTAGCGCTTTTCGAGGATGCCCTTGAAGGCTAGTTTCTGCGCCTCGACGCCGGGAGTCTCGAGGGCCTTGAGCAGGATGTACTGGGTCGGGGCGGTCGAGTTCGAGACGGCCGAGCGCACCACGCCCATGAGCTTCTTGACCAGGGCCTCGTAGTGCGCCTCCTCGAAGCCGCGGCAGGCGAAGCTGAGGAAGCCCGCGCGGAAGCCCCACACGTAGTCCTCCTTGGTCGGGCCGTCGACCTTGGCCGCGAGGATGCGCTCGTCGCGGTCGGCGAGCAGGGCGAAGACCGACTCGCCGAGGGAGTCCGCCTCGTACTGGAGGCCGAAGTAGGCGTCGTCGGCCACCACGAGCAGGTCCACGCCGCTCGCCGCGACGCGCTCGAGGGCGGCAACGATCCCGTCGGCCTCGGCCTTCGAGGGCGAGTAGCCGGTGGGGTTGTTCGGGAAGTTGAGGATGGTGAGCGCCCGCCCGCGCGCGCGGCCCTCGGCGGCCAGGGTTGACTCGAAGCCCGCGACGTTGAAGCGGCCGTCGGGCGCGAACATCGGGTAGGTGGCCAGTCGCGCGCCCTTGCGCTCCTCGAGGATGAGGCGGTAGTTCGGCCAGAAGAGGTCGGGCACCACCACGGCGTCGCCCGGCTCGATGAAGAGGTCCGCGAGGAAGGAGACGCCGGCGGTCAGGCCGGGCACCACCACGGGCAGGCTGAAGCGCTTCCCCGCGAGCGAGGGGTTCTTGCGGACGAGCTCCTCCTTCCAGCGGGCGCGGAGCGCAGGGACGCCGGCGGTGGGCGCGTAGGCGACGGCCTCGCGCTCGGAGAGGCCCGGAAGCTGGGAGCGCACCGCGTCGAGGACCATGGGCTTGCCGCCCGAGAAGGCCATGCCGATGGTGGCGTTGAAGCGCGTCGCCTTCTCGGTGGCCTCGGCGCTCTGGGCGAGTATGCCCTTGGGGAAGTACATGCGCTTGCCCGAGGCGGAAAGCAGGCGGTCGGCGCAGGTGCCGGCCAAGGTTCGGTTCAGGTCTTCGGCGAGGGGGTTCATGGATGCTGTCCTCCGGAACTCATGGTGCGGGAGCGCCGCGGGCCGTCGACCGGTAACGGGACGGCGGCGCGCTTCCGGCCCGAGCAGTCTGGACCCGTTCCCGGGTACGGTCAAGCGCGCCGGCGCCGCGCCCGTAGTGTCACGAAGCTTCCGGGCGGCCCGAGCGCGGAGGAATTTGCGCCGGTCGGCGCGAAACGCGACAATATTCCGGGTGGAGCCCCGGGGAGGGGTCTTCCGCGACACGGTGAGGAGGGGGGCGATGCTCAAAAAGGCCTACGCGAAGAACGGGGCGACCTGCAAGGTCACCTTCTCGATCAGCGCCGAGGAAGCGGGCGGCGCCGCCCGCGCGGCCGTGCTCGGCGACTGGAACGGCTGGGATCCGGACGCCCTGCCCATGAAGCGTCGCGCCGACGGCGGCTTCGAGGCCACGGCCCCGCTCGCGACGGGCCGCGAGTACGCCTTCCGCTACCTGCTGGACGGCGGGCGCTGGGAAAACGACTGGAACGCCGACCGCTACGACCTCAACCCCTACGCCACCGCCGACAATTCCATCGTCATCGTCTAGCCGGCAGCTTGACGTATATCGTTACGTTTATATTGACAGAGTTGTTTATTCAGCGGTATCACTCTATCCGTATCGATACGAATGGAATTCCCAGGAGGAACCCCATGAAGCGCATGATCGCCATCGCGACGCTCCTCTCCCTGGTCCTGGCCGGCGTAGCCGTCGCCCAGAGCTACAAGGACGGCGTCTATTTCGCCCAGCAGTCCACCTACTCCAGCTCCGGCTGGCGCTACCAGGCCGTGATCACCGTCTCCGGCGGCAAGATCGTCAAGGCCGAGTGGAACGCCATCTCCAACCTCGGCGTGGTCGACAAGAAGTCCTACGCCGCGGCCGGCAAGTACGGCATGGCCAAGGTCGCCAAGAACGGCGAATGGCACCTCCAGGCCGCCAAGGTCGAGGCCGCCCTCGTGGCCGCCGGCTCGCCCGAGAAGATCGCCGTCAAGGCCGACGGCAAGACCGACGCCATCGCCGGCGCCTCCATCACCGTCAAGGAATTCATCGACCTGGCCAAGGTCGCCCTCGCCTCCGCCCCGGTCGCCAAGGGCAGCTACAAGAAGGACGGCTGGTACTTCGCCGAGGCCAAGGCCTTCGAGTCCTCCGGTTGGAAGGACAACGTGCTCCTCACCGTGGTGAACGGCCGCATCGTCGACGTGCTCTGGAACGGCAGCTACAAGGACGCCACCAAGAAGTCCAAGCTCGTCGAGGCCGTCGCCGGCCGCTACGGCATGGCCAAGGCCGCCAAGAAGGGCGAGTGGAACGTCCAGACCGCCGCCATGGAAGCCGCCCTGCTCGCCAGCCAGGACCCGGCCAAGATCGCGGTCAAGGCCGACGGCAAGACCGACGCCGTTTCCGGCGCCTCGATCACCGTCAAGGGCTTCCTCGAGCTCTGCGCCGAGGCCCTCAAGGCCGCGAAGTAAGGTTCCTTACCCGCGCATGGAGCCCCGCCGGACCAAGGCGGGGCTTTTTCATGCCCCGGGAAATTCGGGGACGAAGGCGAACGGGCTTCGTATCCAGTCCGCCCTACCCTCATGGCGGGCCCGCGCGCGACTCGGTGCGGCGCCCTTCGCGCCCGCCCGGCGCCGTCCGGAGGCTTTACCCGCGGGCTCCCGCCTCCTTATCTTGATTGAAAGAGTAATTTACTCTGTCCCGATCAGCGAGGAGCCCGCACATGTACGATGCGATCATCTTCGGCATGGAGGCCGTGCCTTCCCTGCCAGCCAACGAGGCCGTCAAGAGCTACGCGCCGGGGTCTCCCGAGCGCGCGGCCCTCGAGGCGGAGATCGCGGCCCTGCGCGCCGCGCCGCCGGAGATTCCGCTCGTCATCGGCGGCCGCCGCGTCGAGACCGGCCGGATCAGGGAAATCCGCGCGCCCTTCGACCATTCGCTCGTGCTCGGCCACTACCACGAGGCGGGCGAGCGCGAAGCCGCCATGGCCGCCGACGCCGCCATGCAAGCCGCGCGCGAATGGTCCGAAACGCCCTTCCCGGCGCGGGCCGAGGTGTTCCGGAAGGCCGCGGCCCTGATAAGCGCCGGGTACTGGAAGACCCTCGCCGCGGCGACGGTGCTCGGGCAGTCCAAGAACGCCTACCAGGCGGAGATCGACGCGGTCTGCGAGACGGCCGACTTCTTCCGCATCAATGCCGCCCTGGCCGAGCGTCTCTACGCCGAGCAGCCGCGCTCCGACGCC
>JAKLEE010000248.1 GCA_022703215.1 Spirochaetota bacterium
GCTCGTACGCGATTCGCGCGGGGTCTACGCCCCGCTCGGACCTTCGTCCGACGGCGCGACGTTCCGCTACCTGGCCTACGACCACGAGAAGGAGCCCGGCGTCTGGCGCCTCGCCTCCTTCGACGGCGAGGCGCTCGTCTTCGACATCCCGAGCCCTCCCTGAGGGCGTCCCGGCCGGCGCGAGCGTAGCCGACGGCCCTGTTCCGGCCTATACTTCCCACGATGCGTCCCTCACCGAAAGCCGCCCTCAGGCTCGCCCTCGCGCTCCTGCTCGTCCTCCCGCCATTTCCGCTCACCGCGGAAGCGCCGGAATCCGTCATCGTCGTCTGCGACGACAACTACCCCCCCTATGTCTTCCGCGACGGGGACGGCGCGATCCAGGGCATCCTGGTGGACCAATGGCGCGCCTGGGAGCAGGCGACGGGGGTCCGGGTCGACCTCAGGGCCATGGACTGGTTCGAGGCGCAGGCCGAGATGCGGCTCGGCCGGGCCGACGTCATCGACACGGCGTTCCGCACTCCGGAACGGGAGGCGATCTGGGACTTCTCGCCTCCCTATGCCGACATCGAGGTGCCGGTCTTCGTACACCGCGACATCGGAGGCATATCGAAGCCCTCGGACCTGCGCGGATTCCGCGTGGCCGTCAAGGCGGGCGACGCGGCCATCGACCGGCTGTACTCGCTCGGCGTCCGCGAGCTGGTGGAGTACGCGAGCTACGAGGCCGTCGTGTCCGCGGCGGCGCGCCGCGACGTGCCCGCGTTCTGCGTCGACTTCCCTCCGGCCGCCTTCTTCCTCTACAAGCAGGGCATCTACGGCGATTGGCGAATCGCCTTCCGGCTCGAGGGAGGCAGCTTCCACCGCGCGGTGGCCAAGGGCGATCGGGAGCTCCTCGCCCTTTTGGCCTCGGGTTTCGATGCCATCCCGCGCGAGAGGCTCATGGAGATCGACAGGGCCTGGCTCGGCGAGTCGCTGCCGGACAGCGCGGAACGGAACCGGCTCCGGGCGCTCGGCCTGGCCTCCATCATCCTCCTGTCTGCGGCCGTGCTGCTCGCCGCGCTCGTCCTGACGCTCCGGGTCCGCGTGGCCCGCGCGACCGCCGAGCTCAGGCGGAAGGTCGCTGAGCTCGAATCGAGCGAGGAACGCAACCGCGCCTTCATCGAAGCCCTGCCGGACCTCTTCTTCACCTTCGACCGCGAAGGCCGCTACCTCGAATACCACACCTCGTCGCCGGGCTTGCTCGCGTTGCCCCCGGAACACCTCATCGGCCACCGGCTCCGGGAGCTCCCCTTCCCGGTGGATATCGTGGGAAAGCTCGAAGGCGCTATCGCCGAGGCGCTCGACGCCCGCCGCCTCGTCGCCATCGAGTACGAGCTCGGGGTGGGGGACGGCCTCTTGCGGTTCGAAGGCCGCGTCGTTCCGCTCGGCGCGGACCGGGTGCTCTTCGTGGGACGAGACATCACCGCGCGCGCGCGCCAGGACGAGCGGCTCCGCGAATCGCTCGCCGAGAAGGAAGTGCTGCTCAGGGAGATCCACCACCGGGTCAAGAACAACCTGCAGGTGGTCTCCAGCCTCGTCGCGCTGCAGCGCGACTCGATACGCGATCCGCGCGACCTCGAGCTGATGGCCGAGACCGAGAACCGCATCAAGGCCATGGCGCGCATCCACGAGATACTCTACCGGAGCGGCAACTTCTCCTCGCTGGACGCTGGTGTGTATGTGACTTCGATAGCGGACGACCTCGCCGAGGCGTCCGGCGCGAAAATCGAGGTCGTCCTGGAAGGCGGGCCCTTCCCCATCAAGCTCGACGACGCGGTGCCGCTCGGACTCGCCGCCAACGAGCTCGTGACCAACGCCATCAAGTACGGCCGCGCGCCGGATTCGGGCGACCTGACCGTCGAGGTCTCGCTCCGGAAGACGGGCGAGCGCTGCACGCTCGCCGTCGCGGACTCGGGTCCCGGCCTTCCCGCGGGTTTCGACCCGAAGCGGGACGGGAACATGGGCTTCACCCTGGTGCGGGCCCTGGCCTCGCAGCTCCGCGCGGAACTGGCGGTCGGGCCGGTCCCCGGCGCGCGCGTCTCGCTTGCCTTCACGCCTGCAAGCGGCTAGCGGAAAGCCGGAACGCCTCCAGGCATTGCGGCTTCCCTCTGCGCGCCGCGCACCAGCGCCCCGCGCTCAGCAGCCCCAGCCGCAGGGCCCGCAAGGCTCCGCCACTTCCGTCGCATCAGACACGATCTGCGCGACGCTTCGCGCGGGACGGCCGGATTCCCCGCAGCCTCCGGCCGCAGGCATGGCCAACAGGGCACGCCCGCGCTCCTTCCCGCGCCCCGCGTCCGAGCGCCCGGCTGAAGCCGTGGCTCCGCCTGCCGCCGATGCCCGCCCCGATGCGGCCGTCGCCGCGCCGCCGTTCAGTTCCCGTACCCCAATTCGCGCCTCCTCTTGTCTCCCCCGGGCATGAGTCCGCGTCGGGGTTTAAAAACGAAAAAGCCCCCGGCCGGGGGCTTCACGACGGTACGCTCCGCGCGCGCCTATGCCCGACCTTCGGCTCCGAGGGTGGGATAATAAAAGTAGGCCCCGACGTGGACGTTCCGTTCCATAGGTACGATGATGCACGCCCGGAGGGGCGCCGTCAAGGGTGGTAGCGCCAGGCCGGGCCGATGACGGGCGAGCTCTCCTCGTGGGCGGAGAAGGATCGTCCTTCGTCACCGACCGCCTTGCGGAACGCATCGGTCACGAGGATCTCGCCGGCCTTGGCCGTGTCCTCGCCGAGCTTGGAGGCCGCGTTCACCTCGCGTCCGAAGACGTCGGAGTCTCCGATACGCAGCATGGTCCCGTAGCCGAGCCCGACGCAGAGCAGCACCTTCTCCTCGTCCGGACGGCCCCGGTTGTAGGCAGCGCAGGCTTCCTGCATCCCGACCGCCGCCTGGAGGGCCTTGGCGGGTTTGCGGAAGATGACGAGCATGCTGTCGCCTTCGGTCTTGAGCAGGATGCCGTCGTTGCCTTCGAGCACGGGCACCAGGATGCGTTCGGACTCGAAGATGGTCTGCAGGAAGTGGATGATGCCGAACTCCGCGACGTTGCGGGAGAAGCCGGACAGATCGGTGAACATGACCGCCCAATCCTCGCCGAACAGGTCCCAGATGCGCTGGTCGATCTTCGCGCGGTCGGCGCCGGGCGCCATGCGCTCCTCGATGAGCCGTTCGAGCCGTTCCTCAGAAGCCGAAAGTCCGATGCGTCCGCGGTAGGGCATGCCTTCCCCCTGGGAGCCGGCCGGCCTCGCGCTTCGCCCGGATCATGGGTGCGACAGGCTCCTCGTGACCATGGTATGGTCCGGAAGCCGGCGGAGCAAGGGAAAAACGACCGGCGGGGGAGGCCGCGCATGGATGCATCGACCGAGGGATTCCGCCTGGTCCTGGCCCCGCTCCACGGCGTGACGGGAAAGGCCTTCCGCGCGGCATACTTCGCCCGCTTCCGCGGCTTCGATTCGTGCGTGGCGCCCTTCATCCTGGCGGCGGGCGTGAAAAGCCCGAGGCCGACTCATTTCCGCGAGCTCGAGCCGGATGGGCAGGCGGGAATCCCCCTGGTGCCGCAGCTCCTCGGGAACGACGCGGAAGCCTTCCTCGCCACGGCGGCCGTGCTCGAAGGCTACGGTTACCGGGAGCTGGACTGGAACCTCGGCTGCCCCTACCCCATGGTGGCGAATAAGGGCAGGGGCTCGGGGCTGCTGCCGCATACGGACCGGGT
>JAKLEE010000249.1 GCA_022703215.1 Spirochaetota bacterium
GGGTGCGCGTCTCCATCCACCCGACCATGACGGATGCCGAGGCGCGCTACGTCGGCAAGGCGGTCGCCGAAGTGGTGGCGAACTACCGCGAATGGGGCGAGGACTACGAGTTCCACAAGGACTCCGGCGACTTCGTCCGCAAGGACGGCCGCCTCCTGGCGCCCGACCTCCTCTCCGCCTTCCGCCCCCTGTAGAAAAACAGACCACGGAGGCACGGAGTTTTGGAGAAGAGAGGGAGCGGTACGGGGAGCGCATAAGCGGTCCCATTCCGAAACTTTCTCCCTCTTTCCTCCGTGCCTCCGTGCCTCCGTGGTTTCCTTCGCGTATCTGCTTACTTCGCGATCATGCCGGTGATCATGCCGCCGGTCACCTCGAGGCAGGTGGCGTTGACGGCGTCGTTCGCGGAACCCCAGGCGATGGCGTCGGCGATCTCCTCCGGCTCGATGAGGCGCCCGAGGTTGACGCCCTTGACGATGTTCGCGAGCGCGCCCTGGTCCATGCCCTTCACCATCGGCGTGCCGACGTAGCCCGGCGCGATCGAGTTGACGCGGATGCCGGCGATACCCTTCATGTGGAACTCGCCCACCAGGATCTTCGGCCAGAGCGCCACGGCGGCCTTGGTCGAGCTGTAGTTGAGCTGGCCGACGCCGCCTTCCTTCTGGATGGACGACACGGTCCAGAGGCAGCCCTTCCACCCGTTGTCGATCATGCGGCGGGCGGCCTCGCGGAGCGTCACGAAGGTTCCGAGCAGGTTGACCTCGAGCACCGCGCGGAAATCGGCGGTGGAGAGAGCCTTCTTGACCTTGCCGGTCTCCTTGTCGGTGGAGATCATCAGGCCGTCCTTGATGATGCCGGCGCAAGGCACCACGATGTTGATGGAGCCGAACTCCTTCGCGGCGAAGTCCATGAGCGCGCCCATCTCCTCGTCGCTCGTGACGTTGGCCGTCTTCCCGGCCGCCTTTCCGCCGGCCTTGCGGATGTCCGCCACCACCCGGTCGATGCCTTCCTGGTTCATGTCGCCTATCACCACCGCGACCCCGTCCTTCGCCAGGCGCCGCGCTATCGCCTCGCCGATGCCGCTCGCGCCGCCCGTGATCACCGCCGTCGATCCCTTGAGTTCCATGCCGTCCTCCGGAGGGGCCCGAGTTCCGGCCCCCGTATTTGGTTGACCACGGTCATTGACCGGGCTTATTGACCGCGGTCATCGTAAATCCGCGCACCGGCCGCGTCAAGCCTCGTTTTTCCGTTCCCGCCCCGGCTCTTGCGCGTTGCCGCGCCAATGCTTGCATGATACTATGTCCGCGGGAGATCGCAATGGCCGAAGGCATGACGAAGCGGCAGGAAAAAGCCCGGGGAACCAAGCAAGCCATCTTCGAGGCGGCCCTGAGGCTGTTCCGCGAAAAGGGTTTCGACGCGGTCACGGTGGAGGACATCGCCCGGGAGGCGGGCACAGCCAAGGGCAGCTTCTACACCTACTTCCGCACCAAGAGCGACATCATCATCGAGGAATTCCGGGCCATCGACGGGTTCTACCGCGATTGGTCCAAAAATCTCAAGCGCTACGCCGGCGCCCGCGAGAAACTGCTCGCCTTCGCCCGCGCCCAGTTCCGCTACGTCCGCGACAAGGTCGGGGTAGCCACGCTCAAGCAGCTCTACGCCAACAACATCCTCCAGCCCGACGTGGAGAAGGTGCTGATCGACACGGATCGCTTTCTCCACAGGATGGTTCGCGCTATCATGGAGGAAGGCCAGGCCGCGCTCGAATTCCGCGCGGACATAGCCGCCGACCGGCTCGCGCTGCTCTACGACCGCTCGTTCCGCGCGGTCTTCCTCGACTGGGCCATCTCGAGCGACGGCTTCGACCTGGTGAAGGAAGGCGTCGAATGGTGCGAGACGATGGTCCTTCCGGCCATCGAAGTCCGCACCGCCCGCCAGGCCCGGCCCTCGGGTTAGCCGTCAAGGCCTGCCCACGGGCTTGATCCGGACCCGGGACGCCCCCGGACTTGCAGGAGGACGCCATGATCGGAGTCTTCGGGATCATCCTGTCACTCGGCCTGCTGATGCACCTCGCGTACCGGGGCGTCTCGGCCCTCATCCTTGCCCCCGTCCTCGCGGTGCTTGCCGCGGCCGTCTCGGGACTGCCCGCCCTCGCGAGCCTCACCCAGGTCTTCATGCCGGGCATGGCCGGCTTCATCGCCGCCCAGTTCCCCGTCTTCATCCTCGGCGCCATTTTGGGCAAGGTAATGGAAGACTCGGGGAGCGCGAAGGCCATCGCCCGCGCGATCGCCGCGCGCCTCGGCATGAACCACGCAATCCTCTCGGTGACGCTGTCCTGCGCCGTCCTCACCTACGGCGGGGTCTCGGCTTTCGTCGTCGCATTCGCGGTGTACCCGATAGCCGCGCATCTCTTCCGCGAGGCCGACATTCCCAAGCGGCTCATTCCCGCCACGATCGCCCTTGGATCCTTCACCTTCACGATGACGGCGCTCCCCGGAAGTCCGCAGATCCAGAACGCCATCCCCATGCCCTACTTCCACACCACGGCCTGGGCGGCGCCGGTCATCGGACTGGTCGCGGGGACCATCATGCTCGTCGGAGGGATGTCCTGGCTCCGCTTCCGCGAGGGGAAGGCGCGTGAAAAGGGCGAAGGCTACGGCGCGCATCAAGGCGAGCCCGTCGCCATCCTGCCCCCGGCAGGCCTGCCGCGGACGGCGGTCGCGCTCGCGCCCATCGCGATCGTGCTGCTGGCCAACCTCATCCTCGGCACGCGGGTATGGAAGGCGGACGCGGCCGGCTACGGATACCTCGCGGCCGCGCCGTACTCCACCAGCCTCGGGGCGGTACGGGGCGTCTGGAGCCTCGTCGTCGCACTGGGCGCCGGCATCGCGTTCGTCCTCGCCGCGAACCGGAAACGCCTCCCAAAACCGCTGGACTCCCTGAACGGCGGCGCCGCCTCGTCCATGGGCCCCATCCTGAACACCGCCGGCATGGTCGGCTACGGCACCGTGGTAAAGACGCTTTCGGCCTTTGTCGTGCTCCAGGGCGCGCTGCTCGCCATCTCCGGCAACCCGCTGGTCACCTCGTCCATCGCGACCACCGCGCTCGCGGGCATCACCGGCTCAGCCTCGGGCGGCATGAGCATCGCCCTGGGCGCCATGGGAGAGACCTTTTACCGGCAGGCTCTCGCGGGCGGAATAGCACCCGAGATCCTGCACCGCGTGGTGGCGATAGCGTGCGGCGGACTCGACAGCCTTCCGCACAACGGCGCGATCATCACCCTGCTCGGCATCACCCGGCTCTCGCACCGCCAGAGTTACGCCGACATCGCCATGGTCACGATCGCCTTTCCCCTCCTGGCCCTCGTGGCGGCCATCATCCTGGGCAGCCTCGGCGTGGCCTGAGACCGGTCGGCGGAACCGCGAACTACTTCGCGAAGCGCACCGTCGCCTCGAAACGCGAACGTTTCGCGTCCCAGTTCAAGGCCTCGACCCGCAGGTCCGCCGCGCGCGTCCCGTACGCCGCGACGGCGGCGAAGGCCGCATGAAGCTCGGGCGACCTGGTCCCGTATGGAGCCTCCAGGAGCTCGCCGAGCGTGAAGCTCACGGTCCGCCTGGCTCCGCCGTACGCCGTCCCGGGTTTCCTGAACGGTTCCAGATCCACCCGCACGAGCTCCCAGGCTCCGGATCGGGCGAGCGGCGTCCTTCCCAGGACCCGATAGGGCGAG
>JAKLEE010000025.1 GCA_022703215.1 Spirochaetota bacterium
CGCCGCCCTCGTACACCTTCGAGATGTTCCTGAGCTCGACCTTTGCCATTTGAGGCTCCTCCGTTCGGGGGGTATCTTATGGAACGAAGGATAAACCGCTTTTCCTTGGCCGTCAACGAACAACGCGCGGCCATGCCCGGCCGGGCCGGCGAGGCGGGGCCGCCCGCCGCGCCGGACGGCTAGGCCTCGAGGATGCGCCGCCAGACCGAGCACTCGAGCATGCGCCCGCGGCACGCGTCGTCGCGCAGCTGGGAAAGCTCGAACTCGAGCAGCTCCTTGGCGCGGGCGATGTGGCGCTCGGCGTCGGCCGCGTCGAGACCGGCGCCGGCGAGGGGGCCGGGCGTCCCGCGGGCTTCGCCCCGGGAGTCGAGCTGCCGTTCGAGGTGGAGCCAGGCGAAATAGCGGAAACGCGACTCCACGCGCGGCTCGCGCAGGATCGGCTCGCCGAGCAGGATGGCCGCGTCGCGGACGAAGAAGGCGAACTCCTCCTCGCGGCCCTCGACCAGGGCGAGTTCCGCCAGGATGGTCTCAAGCTCGAAGACCGTCGAGAAGCGGAGCGAGCGCGCGGCGTCGGGCAGGGCGGCCTCGGCCTTCTCGCGCGCGGCGCGGTGCTCGCCGGCGAGCAGCAGGCAGTTGGCCAGCCAGGCGCCGAGGCCGGCGCGGGCGTCGGCCTCGCGCTCCTGGGCGAGGAAGTATTCCGCCTGCGCGAAGCGCTCCTTCGCGGCGGCCCCGTCCCCGAGCCTCGCCGCGGCCAGGGCCGCGCCGGCCCAGTACATCGCGCAGGTCTCGGGGTCGTCGCAGGGAGCCGAGCCGCCGGAGCCGACGGTCCCGGCGGCCTCGTATTCGAAATCGACCGCGATGTTGGCCACGCGCGTCATCCGGATCTTGTCGCGCTCGTAGACCGCGAGCGGCGCCCCGCCCTCGATGGCCGCGAGCTGGGCCTCGTTCCATTCCCCGGCCGCGCGGTGCTCTCCGCGGTAGTGGTGGTACATGGCGCGGGCCGAGGCGTAGTACGCCTCGTCGAAGGAGGAGGAGCGGCTCATGCCCTCGATGGCCTCGAGCGCGCGGCGGAAGTCCCCGAGGTTGATGTAGCCGTGCGCGAGGAAGTAGCGCGCGTTGCCCGCGCCCCGCTCGTTGCCGGCGCCCTCGTACGCGTCGAGGGCCTTGCGGCCGTAGAAGGTACCGGTCAGCCAGTCGTTTTCCATGTAGGCGCTGGTCATGAGCAGGTGGTAGGCGCGGGCCAGCGCGGGGCGGTTCCGGGTGGCGAGCGCCAGGCCGTACATCTCGTGGACGATGTCGACAAGCCCGTCCCAGATGGCGTTGTTGAAGCGGATGGCGTATTTCTGGAAGAGGAGCTCGATGCGGAGCGCGGTCTGCTCGGGGGGACAGTGCTCGACGAGGGCGTCCACCAGGGCGGCGTGGCTCGCGGGGAGCCGGGGGCGCCGCTCGAGCAGCCAGTCGCGGGCGCCGTCCCAATCCTCGGCGTTGGCGAGGTGCCAGAACACGTCCGCTTCGCGCTCGGGCGACTCCTCGCGCAGCATCGAGGCCGCCACCGCGTGCAGGAGCCTGCGGTTGTGGTGGAGGAGCGAGGACGACACCGCGTCGCGCACGAGGGCGTGGCGGAAGTCCCAGAGGCCCCCGTCGAGCTTCCGGAGCAGCTCCTCGGCGGCGAGCAGCTCGAGCGAGCTGTCCACCGAGGCGGGAGCGCCGCCGGTGCGGCCGTGCATGGCGCGGGCGCGGGCCGCGTCGAAGGGATAGCGCAGCACCGACACCTTCCGGAGCAGCGAGCGGGCCTCGGGGTCGAGGCGGTCCACCTGCGCCAGGATGGTCGCGCTGATCGAGTCCGGCACCGCGAGGGCCTCGCGGTCGCGGTGCAGGAGCTTCACGTACTCCTCGACGAAGAGGGGATAGCCCTGCGAGCGCTCGACCACGAGCGAGACCGCGCGCTCGTCGAGGCCCTCGGGCTCGAGCGCGCGGGCCAGGCGGGCCGCGTCCTCGTCGGCCAGCGGGCCGAGCGCGAGACGCTCGTCGACGCCGAAGATCGCCGCGATCTCGGGGTCCTCGCGCCGGTCGCAGAGCACCACGAAGGGTCGCGTGCGGGGACGCGCCAGCCAGGCGCGGCAGAAGGAGCGGCTCGCGCCGTCCATGGCCGAGGCGTTGTCGACCAGGATGACGTCCGGATAGAGGTCGCCGTCGGACGCGAGGATGGCGTCGAACAGGTCGGCGAGCGCCTCGCGGAAGGCGGCCGGGTCGCCGCGCTCGGAGGCAGGCCTGAACAGGCGGTAGGCGACGCGCGCCCGCTCCGGATCGAGCGAGAGCCGGTCGCGGGCCATGGCGACGAATTCGCCCTCCGGAGGCTCGGCCGCCTCGTCGAGGAAGTCGAGCACGGCGTAGCGGAGCGCGGCGTACTCGTCGGCGCAGAAACGGGCCGGGTCGATGGCGAGGAAGGTGGCGCTGAAATTCGGGAAGGCCTTGAGCCGGGCCCAGAACTCCGACGCGAGCCGAGTCTTGCCGATGCCGGCGTCGCCGGTCAGGTAGAAGCCGCCGGCCGCGCCGCGCATGCGCTTCACGTAATCCTCGGTCAGGCGTTCGAGGGCGGCGTCGCGGCCGATGAAGGGCCCGCCGAAAGAGAGCGCGGCCTTGCGTCGCGCCAGGGCGAGCCAGGCGCTCACCCGCTCGTCCTTGCCCTTCAGGACGAGCTCGCGCGGCTCCGAGAAGGCGAAGCGCTCGCCGCAGGCCTCGCGCGTCGCGGCGGAGGCCAGGACCCCGTTCGGGGGAGCGGCGGCCTCGAGCCGGGCGGCCACCGCCATGGTGTGGCCCGTGACCACGTCGTAGTCGCCGCGGCGCCCCGTCGTGACGAGGCCCGTGTGCACGCCCGTGCGGAAGGAAAGGTCCTGCGGCAGGAGCGAACCGGGTCTCCTCGCGAACGCGGCCAGCTCGAGCGCCGCGTCCACCGCCCGCGCCGCGTCGTCCTCGTGGATCTCGCTGGCCCCGAAGACCGCCACCATGGCGTCGCCGATGTACTTTTCGACCGTGCCGCCCCGCCTCCGCACGCAGTCCTCGAAGCGGGAAAAGACGCGGTTCATCAGGCCGTCCATCTCCTCCGGGTCGAGCCGCTCGGAGATGGCCGTGAAGCCCTTCATGTCGGAGAAGAGGACCGTGACCGTGCGGCGCTCGCCTTCGCGGAGCTTCGCGGCATCGCGGAGGGGCAGGTCCCCGGCGGCGGACGTGACGACGGGGACGGGCGCCGCGTCCCCGTCCTTTCCGTCATGCCCGACCGACCGTTCCGCCATGCACCGCTCCGCGCGGAGGCTTCCTCCGTACGACTTATAGGATACGCGCGCGGCGGCGCGCGGGCAAGGAAGGCGCGGCAAAGGGCGGCAGGCCGCCCCCGGGGGGGGAACGGCCGGCCGGGATTTCAGAAGAAAGCGGTGACGAGGTCGCTCGCGGAAAGCGTGAAGAAGAGGACCGACTCCGGCACCACGACGTCGACGAGGGAGCGGGAAGGCCTCATCCGGAACGTGTAGTTCACGTCGGCCTCCAGCTTCCAGACACGGAGCGAAAGCCCGCCGGTCGCCCCCCAGCCGAACTCGGTCGAACCGTCCCTGAGCACGACGCTGCCCTCCACCCCGGCGCGGAGGCCGACGAGGTCGAAGAGCCAGAGCTCCGCGGCCGGCATGAGACGCCCGTACCAGGTGGCCCGGTCGGGGAAGATGTCGTTGAGCTGCTTGAGCGCGATGAAGGCCTTGCCTCCGAAGAGCGTCGCACCCAGGGTCTGCTCGACGTAGATCGGCGCCTGGTTGCGGACGAACTCCGTGGCGTCGCGGTCGAACCAGTACTGCGGCTCGGTCGACCAGCCGGCGAGGACGTCCCAGGTGAAGACGCCGCCCGGATCGCGGATGACCAGGCCCAGGAATCCGCCGACCGAGCTCAGGTCGTGCTCCGGGTACGGCGTTCCGGTCGCCGGCGTGTAGTAGGCCCGCCGCAGGTAGGCGGCCGAGACGCCGACGCCGACGCCGATCGAAGGCGAGAGCGCGAGACCCGCCTGGAGGCTGCCGCCCGCGTACTCGGTGTACTGGTTGCCTTGCTGCTGGTATTCCACGGGCGCGCCCGGATTGTCGTACACCACCGAATCGCCCCACTGGCAGTCGTCGAACTGGAAACCCAACCCGATGGCGCCGAGGGGGAAGAGATAGCCGTAGGAGGCGGAATCCCGTTCCTCCCCGACCCCCCAGACAAGGTCTCCGGTCCGCTCGATGAGCTGGCCGTCGTTGTTGGTGTCGACGAATCCGTAGAGGTGTTTGCCCAGGGACTGTGAGAAGTACAACTTGTCCTTCTCCATGCCCCCGAGGTAGGCGGGGTTGTAGTAGCTGACGTAGCGCTCGGGCACCACCTTGAACTTGGCGCTGGCGGCGGCGAGCCGGTCGAGGAAGGCCTGCGCGACCGCGTTGGCCGGGTCGAGCTTCTTCGCGGCGGCCAACTCCTTCTTCGCCTCGTCCGTCCTGCCCTCGTCGAGGGCCGCGAGGCCCCTGGACAGCGCCACCACCGAGGCCTCGTCGGCTTCCTTGGTCGAGGCGAGCGCGAGCTCGGTGGTCTTCGACGCGGCCACCTTGAAGTGCGCGAGCAGCGACTTGCCGAAGTAGGCGCCGATGTAGGCGTAGCGGCCCGACTTCTCCGTCAGCTGGTCGCTCCAGACCACCGCTCCGGACTCCACGTCCACCATCGACAGGCTCACGAGGAGGGGCCCGCCCATGTCGGTGATCGAGCCCGACACGAGGTAGCGCACGGCGAGGAGCCTGCCCATCTCGAGCTGGGCCGCCGGATCGACCGCCCCGCTCAAGGAAAACTCCATCTCCTCGAGGATGCTGTTGCGCTTCTCGCGGTCGACCAGCTTGATTGCCGGCGACTTCCCGAGCTCGAAGGCCACGATCTCCGCGAAGCCCTTGCCGAGGTACAGGTAACTCGGGTTGGCGGAATTGACGACGAAGTCGCCGACCGCGACGGTCGACGGGGCTTGCGCTTCCAGCGTCGACAGGGGGGCGAGGACGTGGAGGGCGAGCGCGAGGACGAGGAGCTTGGCGCGGGGCTTGAGCGGGAGCACGGGAGCCTCCTTTTTCCTTCGCCACCAGTGTAGACCCGTTACGACGGATAGCAACGGCGGCGACTGAAGAAATCTTCTCGGTCGGGCGCGACGTAGGAAGGTTTCGCGCTCCTCCCGCCGAGGCGCCGGCCGGCCCAAGGCGGTCTTCGCCCCGGGCTCCGGATCATGATAGGATCCAGTGAACGCTGGAAGCGCCAAGGAGCATGCCCGTGCCGGACCCCGAGCCGCGTTCGCCGCGAAAGCCCTCCCCGCTCGAGCCGCTCCGCCCTTTCACGGCCCGACGCGATTCCGGTCTCGAGCTGCGCGCCGCGCAACCCGAGCCGACGGAGGCGGACTTCGACCACTCCTCGGAAGCGCCTCTTCCCCATTGGGCCGAAGGCAGGGTCGACACGGTCGCGGGCCGCACGCTCCGCGTGAAATCCGCGCCGGGACTCCGCGACCGACTCGACCTGGTCCGCTCGCGCCTCGTCAGGCGCCGCGAGCGCATCCGTGTCGCTCCCGGCCTCTACGCCCTCGGGAATCCGGGCACCGGAACGCCGGTCTTCGTCACCGCCAACTACAAGCCCAGCTTCGACGCGCTCCGCTTCGCGCTCAGCCATCGCGACGCCTGGCTGCTCGTCCTCGACACCAAGGGAGTCAACGTCTGGTGCGCCGCCGGCAAGGGCCGCTTCGGCGACGCGGAGCTGCTACGCCGCCTCCGCGCCTCCGGCCTCGAGCGGATCGCGCCGCGCGCGGACCTCGTGCTGCCCCAGCTCGGCGCGACCGGGGTGGGCGCGTGGAAGATCGCGAAGGCGACGGGCAGAAGGGTGCGCGTCGGCCCCGTGCGCGCCGCCGACCTGGGCGCCTGGCTCGACTCGGGCTGCGTCGCGACGGCGGCAATGCGCCGCGTCCGCTTCGGCCTCCGCGAGCGCGCGGTCCTGATCCCCCGGGAAATCGTGGCGCGCTCCGGCGCCTTCGCGCTCGCGCTCCTGCCCGCGATCGCCTTCGCCTGGTCCGCGAAGCCCGGGATCCCGCCCGTGGCTCCCGGCGCGAACCTGGCCGCCCTGGCCGCGCGCGCCTTCGCCTGGTGGGCGGCGCCGGCGGGCGGGCTCTTCATGGGACTCGTCGCCTTCCCCCTCGCGCTGCCCGTCATCCCGTTCCGGCACTTCTCGGCCAAGGGCGCCCTGCTCGGCGCCGCCTGGACCGCCGCCTGGCTCGCCGCGGCGCGGCTCCCGCCCCTCGAGTCGATCTCCGGCGCCCTCGCCGCCACCTCGGTGGCGAGCTACCTCGCGGTCAACTTCACCGGTTCGTCGACCTGCACGAGCCAGGACGCCGTAAAACGCGAGCTGCGGATCGCCCTGCCCCTGCAGGCCGCCGGCGCCGTCCTGGCCCTGCTGGCCCTGGCGGCGCGCATGGCCCTCGCGCTCGCGGGAGCGGCCGGAGGGGCGCCATGAAAACGCGAAGCTTCACCTACCCCGGCAACGGCCGTTCGCTGGCCGTCGACGCCGCGCGCTGCCGCGCCTGCGGCGCCTGCTTCGAGGTCTGTCCCCACGCCGCCATCGAGCCCGGCCCCGACGGCGTCGCCCGCGTCGCGGAGCGCGAAGCCTGCATGGAGTGCGGCGCCTGCGCGCGCGCCTGCCCCTTCGGTGCCATTTCGGTGGAAGCCGGCGTCGGCTGCGCGGCCGCCATCTTGAGCGGCCTCCGCCGCGGCACCGCGCCCGACTGCGGCTGCGGCGACGGATGCGGGGACGGCCCGCCCTGCTGCTAGACGGGGATGAAGGGGCCCGGGGAGGAAGGGGTCCGACCCCTTTCTCCCCGGACAATCCCATATTCATGCGCTGGACCTAAATACTTATACCCGAAAAACTTGCCCAGCCCCGGACCCCCGCGCCGCCCCATTGACCCAAACCCCGACACGTCGCATTATCCAGCTCAGGCGGGCAACCGCCCCCGAGACACACGGGCATCCGGGCGGGCGGGAAGCGCGGATCCGGACTTCTTTCCTGCTTCCCCCTCCCCTCTCCGTGCCTCCGTGTCTCCGTGGTTCATCTTCTTCTCGATCCGACAAGGAGGACCCGTCATGCCCGTCAATCTCAAAGGCCGCAGCTTCCTGACCCTCAAGGACTTCAGCCCCGAGGAGATCCGCTACCTCCTCGACCTCTCCGCCGACCTCAAGGCCAAGAAGCGCGCCGGGATCCGCGGCGAGGCCCTGGACCGCAAGAACATCGTCCTCATCTTCGACAAGGCCTCGACCCGCACCCGCTGCGCCTTCGAGACCGCCTGCTGGGACGAGGGCGGCAACGCCACCTTCCTGACCAACAGCCAGATGGGCAAGAAGGAATCCGTCGAGGACACCGCCAAGGTGCTCGGCCGCATGTACGACGGCATCCAGTACCGCGGCTTCTCTCAGAAGCTCGTCGAGGACCTCGCGAAGCACTCCGGCGTCCCCGTGTGGAACGGCCTGACCGACGACGACCACCCGACGCAGATCCTCGCGGACCTCCTGACCATCGAGGAGCATGTCGCGAAACCCTTGAACAAGGTGAAGATGGTCTACTCAGGCGACGCCCGCAACAACATGGGCAACGCCCTCATGATCGGCTCGGCCAAGATGGGCATGCATTTCGTCGCGCTGGCGCCGAAGGCCCTCTGGCCGAACGAGCAGCTGACCGCGGAGATGAAGAAGGTCGCCGAAGCCACGGGCGGCAAGATCGAGTTCTTCGACATCGCGCAGAAGGACGCCGCGCTCAAGGGCGCCGACGTGCTTTACACCGACGTCTGGGTCTCGATGGGCGAGGAAGCCAAGTTCGCCGAGCGCATCGCGCAGCTCCGCGAATACCAGGTGACCATGGACTTCATCAAGCGCACCGGCAACCCCGACTGCGTCTTCCTCCACTGCCTGCCCGCCTTCCATGACCAGGAGACCGAGGTCGGCCGCTCCGTCGCCAAGGAGCACGGCGTCAAGGAGCAGGAAGTCACCGACGAGGTCTTCCGCAGCCGCCACAGCGTGGTGTTCGACGAGGCCGAAAATCGTTTGCACACCATCAAGGCCATCATGGTGGCGACGATCGGGAAACTGTAAGGAAGGCGTCGCACGAAGACATGAAGAAAGAGTAGGGCTCACACAAGGACACAAAGACACGAGGGAAAAAATTAAGGCTCAGACAGAAACACAAAACACGAAGGTTCGCGGTGAGGCGAATCGGAGAATGAAAAGGGGGAGCGCCGGCTTGGGCCGGGGCTCCCTTTTTTGTCGGGTATTCTGTCGCTTGCAGGCTGCTCCCCCACGGCCGAGCTTCCGTCCCCACGGGTGCTTTCAGGAAGCGCGGTCTCGGAGAGCCCGCGCCGGAGCGCGGAACGAGTGGGGACGGCGATCTCGGCCTTCCCCCACTCGTTACCGGGCGGAACTCCGTGGGGCTCGGCAGCCGACGCGCTCGATGAGGGCTTCGCGGCGACGGCTCGGGCGAACGTCGGGCCGGGAAGGGATCGGTGACGCCGAGCCGCGCGTTGACTCCCGACGTCGGGGGGAGTAGCATCGAGATATGGGTATCACGTTCGACCTCGTACGCGCCGAAGCGAGCGCATTCGACGCTTCCGGTCAGCTCGGCCGGGCGGTTTCCGCGATCGCCGCCCACGAAGGCGTGGTCGCCGTTATCCTCTTCGGGTCGACGGCTCGTGACGAAGCGAGCGTCGGAAGCGACTGGGACCTGCTCGTCCTCGTCGACGACTCGGTGGCGGGCGCTTCCGCATTCGCCGCGCAACTCAGGCTTGAGCTCTATCCCATCGTCGACCGGCCCCTCGACCTGATCGTCGAAAGGAGCGAAGATTTTTTCGATCGATCGAGCCGGCCTACCCTGGAAGGCGCCATAGTCCGCGAAGGAAGGTTGCTGCATGTCGCATGAGAGCGTGGCCATCGACCAGGCGGCGAATGCCACCGCTTTCGTGCGCCTCAAACTGGAAGGCTCGGTCTCGCTGTGATTGGCAAATGCATCTGAAAAACGGCCTTTATGACGTCCTCGTATCCGAGGCGCTCGACGCGGCGCTCGCGGAATTGCCGGAAGGGCAAAGCGCCGTGGGAACGCTCGAGCCGCGCGAGGCGGCGCTGGCGCTCGCGGAGGCGGCGGGCCGCCAATTGTCGCGCTTGCTCGACGAACTGAAATCCTCCGGCTCGGATGACCAGCGCGAGCGCTTGCTCGAATCGGCGAATCTCGTGAACAGCCTACTCGTGCACGCGCGGACGATCGCGCGCGGCGCGCGTTTCGATCCGGAACGCCTCGCAGTTCCGCCGAAGCGCCTGCTCGCCATCGGCCCCGGAGCCGCATCGCTCGCCCGCCCCGAAACCGGCCTTCAGGCCCCATGGCTCTTCGCGGCGGGCAAGGACGCTCCCGCCCTGCTCGAGGAGCTCCGCCGCGAAATCGCGTCAGCCGACCACATCGATATCCTCGTCAGCTTCATCACCGTTTCTGGCGTTCGGAAAATCATGGACCTGCTCGAGCGGGCCGCCGCCGTCGGCGCGGACGGGAAAGCGCGGCTCAAGCTGCGCGTCCTCACGACCACCTATACCGGAGCGACGCAACAAGCCGCGCTCGACCGGATCGCGAAATTGCCCGGCGCGGAGGTGCGCGTCTCGCTCGACGGTCGGCGCACGCGGCTCCACGCCAAGGCGTGGATATTCCACAGGGAATCCGGCTTCGGTTGCGCTTATGCGGGATCCGCGAACCTGTCCGCCTCGGCCTTGACCGGCGGCCTTGAATGGACAATCAAGTTCACCGAACGCGGACAGTCCGAGGTGTTCGAACGCGCTCGCTCGCATTTCGAGACGCTTTGGCATGACTCGGAATTCCAACGCTACGATCCGGACGATCCCGCTTCCAGGGAGGCTTTGCGGCTCGCGCTCATCCGCGAACGCGGAGGCTCGACGCAGTCGATCGATTCCGAGCCTGCGGCGTTCTTCTTCGGCATCGAGCCCAAGAGCTACCAAGCGGAAATGCTCGACGAGCTCGCGGCTGAACGCGGTCGCGGGAGATTCCGGAACCTGCTCGTCGCGGCCACGGGCACTGGCAAGACCATCGTCGCCGCGCTCGATTACCGTCGGACCTGCGAACGGGAAGGCGGCCGTCCTCGGCTTCTCTTCGTCGCGCATCGCGCAGAAATCCTCAAGCAGGCGCGCCGCGCTTTCCGCGAAGTGCTCCGCGACCACTCGTTCGGAGAAATACTGGCCGAGGGCGGAAACCCGGCCTCTTACGACCATCTCTTCGCGACCATCAACAGCGTTTCGTCTCGATCGCTTTCGGACAGGTTCGGTACGGAGCATTGGCACACGGTGATCTTCGACGAATGCCACCGGATGGCAGCTGACTCCTTCGACCGGCTCGCGCGCGCTCTGACGCCACGCATTTTCCTCGGGCTCACGGCGACGCCCGAACGCTCCGACCGGAAGCCGATAGCGCCGTATTTCGACATGAGACCGGACGGATCCCCGGCTGCCGAGCTCAGGCTCTGGACCGCCCTCGACCTGCAGCTGCTCGCGCCTTTCGAGTATTACGGCTGCGACGACGACACCGATTTTTCCGGAGTTCCCTGGGACCGGGCCGCCGCGGAGGAGGCCGCGCTCGACAGGCTCCTGACGGGGAACGAGGTCCGCGCTCGGCTCGTCGTCGACGAATGGGAGCGGCTTTCGGGCGGCGCACGATCCACCCGCGCGCTCGCGTTCTGCGTCTCGGTCGCCCACGCCCGGTACATGACCGACCGGTTCAACGCCGCCGGACTCCCATCCGCCTGCCTCGTCGGAGACGGCGACCCGGAGCTCCGGAGAAGCGCTCCGGGCAGGCTCGAGCGGGGCGAGATCTGCGCGATCGTCACCTGCGACCTTTTCAACGAGGGCATCGACATCCCGTCAGTTGATACGATTCTCCTCCTCAGGCCGACGCAGAGTCCGGTGCTGTTCCAACAGCAGATCGGACGGGGCTTGCGTCTCGACCGGGGCAAGGAAGCCTGCCTCGTCCTCGATTTCGTGGGCCGGTTCCGGACCGATTTCCGCATCGAGACGCTCCTGCGCTCGATCACGGGACTCTCGCGGCGCGAGCTCGAGCACAGCGTCGAACGCGGCTTCGACCGCCTGCCGCCCGGCTGCCACATCCATCTGGAAAAGCAGGCTCGCGACACCGTGCTTCGCAACCTGCGTGCCGTCACCAATGAATCGTGGCCGCGGCTTCGAGCCGAGCTTGAACGCTACGCGGCGCTGAACGGCCGCGATTCCGTACGTCTCGCCGGGTTTCTCTACGACCAGAAGCTCGAACTCGGTGACATCTACCGGTCGGTCGGGAATTCCGGTTGGACCGCCCTCAAGCGCGCGGCGGGGTTCGTCCGCGAAGCCCCCGGTCCCGAGGAGGAATACTACGGCCGCCGCCTGTGCTCGCTCCTCCATCTCGACGACGTGGCACGGATCGATGCGTTGCGCCTCATGTCCTCCGGCTCCGGCGGCTCGGGATTCGACGCGCGAGTGCGGACCCTGCTCCAGATGCTCGCCTATCAAGTCGACGGCGACGCCCGAAAGATCGGGGCATCCGAAGATTTCCTCCGGCGGCTCGACGCGCACCCGGCCATCAAATCAGAGCTCACGGAGCTCGCGGAGGTGCTGCAGGAACAGGTGAACGGCGCGTCAATCCAAGTGCCGGGGCTCGAAGATACGCCGCTTTCCTTGCACGCATCCTACAGCCGCAGGGAAATCCTCACCGCCGTCGGACTCCACACTGCCTCGGCCCGTCCGTCGTATCGGGAAGGCGTCCTGCCGATGCACGACCGCAAGCTCGAATTGTTTTTCGTCACCCTCGACAAGCGCGAGGGCTTCCACGAGGCGATCGCATACCACGATTACGCCATAAGCCCCGAGCTATTCCATTGGCAGAGCCAGAACGCCGCTGGACCGGACACCGGCGCCGGTCGGCGGTACATCGATAGTCCGGGCAACGGCTGGACCTTCCAGCTCTTCGTCCGCATCGACAAGGACCATCCCTTCAAAGCATGCGGCCCCGTAGCCCTCGAAAGCTGGTCGGGCGACCGGCCGCTCTCGATCGTCTGGAAGCTCGCCGCGTCCCTCCCCGCTTCGCTCTACCGGGAGTTCAGCGTCCTGCGCGACGCCTAGCCTCAGGCTCATCCCATCCCCCCATCATCTCGCCCTTCAAATGCCCCTTGACTGCTTTGGAATTCCTGGTTATGCCAGGAATTATGAACCTTCTTCTACAAGGGGGTATGTGGAATGGCTAGCGGCGGAGGAACTTCGGGAGCGGCGGAAACGCTCGAGCGCTTTATGGATATCGACAAGCGGCTCGCGACGGGTCGACTCGTCGACATATCCGATCTGGCCCGCGAAACCGGATTGCAGGTGCAAACCTTGAGCGAGCCGGGTTTCCTTTCTGGTTACCTCGATCCATGGGGCCGCCCTGCTCTGCGACGCCTTATCGATTGGCTTTCCGGACAGCTCTTCATGGATCCCGAAAAGTTCCGAGGCCAAGATTTTTCCACGCGTCGCCGCTTCCAATCGGGCAAGCTCGGCGCGGTCGAACTCGTATATTCCGTGAGCGCTCGCCGCGTGGTCATGGTGCTGGGATCGGAGTAAGGGTGACAGGCGACATGGGAAACTGACCCTCGGGCGACACAGAGAACCGACCCCCTGAATGTCGCTGAAGCGAATCCGTCCTCCCCTACCCCTCCGCCCCCCCGAGCTCCACCCCATCCGGCGCCGCCGCGTCGAAGGAGAGGATTATGGCGCGGTCGCGGCCGCGGTCCTTGGCGAGGTAGAGGGCCTTGTCGGCCAGGCGGATTAGTTCGGTCTCGGCTTCGAGGAGCGAGGGATCGGCCACCACCGAGCAGCCGACGCTCACCGTCACGCGCAGCTCGGGCCGGTCGGCGAAGCTCAGGGCGCGCATGCGCGAGCACACCCGCTCGGCCACCGTCGCGGCGTCCTTCAGTCCGCAGAAGGGCAGGACGATGGCGAACTCGTCGCCGCCGTAGCGCCCCGCGATGTCGTAGCTCCGCAGGGCGGGAGTCTCGCCGTCGCCGCGGTAGCGGGACTTGAGGTCGTAGTCGCGCACGCTCTCCTTGAGGGCCGCGGCGATGCGCTTGATCACCTCGTCGCCGGCCTGGTGGCCGAGCCCGTCGTTGATCTCCTTGAACTTGTCCACGTCGAGCAGCATGGCCGCCACCGCGAAGCGCTGGCGCCGCGCGAGGCTGTAGAGCTCTCCGAGGCGACGGTGGAAGGCGGCGTGGTTCAGGAGCAAGGTCATGCCGTCGCGCTCCGCATGCTCCTGGAGGTCGGCGTTGCGCTCGAGCAGGGCCGCGTTTGCCTCGCGCAGCTCGTCGGCCAGCCGCTTGATCTCCTTCGTGCGCTCCTCGACCTTCTCACCGAGATGGAGGTTGAGGGTCTCGACTTCCTTGAAGACGCCGATGAAGCGCTGGAGCAGGATGAGGTCCATTGCCAGGAGCACGGCCATGAAACCGTATTCCGCCGTGTAGATGAAGC
Organism: Spirochaetota bacterium; assembly: GCA_022703215.1. Lineage (GTDB taxonomy): Bacteria > Spirochaetota > Spirochaetia > Treponematales > UBA12059 > JAFGNN01. Next base: position 13,602 of record JAKLEE010000025.1, read on the forward strand.
GCAGGGCGCCGGAATAGACCAGGTTGTCGAGCACGGCCGCGGCGAAGAAAGCCGGGAAGGCGACGAGCAGGGGCGTCAGGTCGCGCTGCTTGCTGAGCAGGCGTCCGCGCGCCAGCAGGACGTAGACGTAGACCATGCCGGGCAGCTCGACCGCGATCAAGGCGCTCCAGAGGAGGCCGGGTGCGGCTTCGTAAAACGAGACGGACGCGCCGAAGACGACGAGCTCCCGGAGCGTCTGCCGCCCCGCGTCGACGATGAGGCCCGGCAGGACGAGCCCGGCGACGGAGAGCGCGCCCAGCGCGAAGAGGAAGGCCTTCTTGGGCGCGTCGCTCGGCCGTCCGAGGAAGCGGTAGGTCAGGTTGAGGAACTCGACGGCGAGGACGATGGAGCAGAAGTACTGGATGCGCTGCCAGTTCAGGCCCGTGGCCGCCGCGTCGGCGGCGTAAAGGAAGGCGCTCGCCGCGGCGTAGAGGGCGATCGCGTAACAGAGCAGCGGGAAGTGGACGGTCGCCCCGCCCGAGTTCCGCTTGAGGAACAGATAGAGGTGGAAAGTCCCGACGTATGCGCAGAGCGCGGTGATCGCCAGATCAAGGCTGGAGAACAGGTTCATGCCGCTCCTTCCGTCAGCTCCGCGGGCGCGTTGGAGCCGCAACCGGCCCCGGCACGCTCGGATTCAGGCTCTTAAGTCGTCCCCCTCCATAGTAGCCGCGATCGCGCGGATGCGAAACCGGATTCCGGGTTTATTTCCCCTTGCCTTCGTGGTCCAGGGCCAGCAGGTGGCCGAAGCGTTCCTTCTTGGTGCGGAGGTAGGCCGCGTCGTGGTGGTGGACGGGCAGCTCGTGGGCGACGCGCTCGGAGACGCGAAGCCCCGCGGCTTCCATGTGTTCGACCTTCTCCGGGTTGTTGGTCATGAGGCGGACGCTCTTGACGCCGAGCTTCCGGAGCATCTCGGCGGGAATGCGGTACTCGCGCTCGTCGGCCTTGAAGCCGAGGGCGAGGTTCGCGTCGAGGGTGTCGTACCCCTGGTCTTGCAGGGCGTAGGCCCGCAGCTTGTTGACCAGCCCGATGCCGCGTCCCTCCTCCTGGTGGTACACGACGACGCCGCGTCCTTCCTTCTCGATGGCGCGGAGCGCCGCGTGCAGCTGGGGACCGCAGTCGCAGCGCCGCGAGCCGAGCGCGTCGCCGGTCAGGCAGGCGGAGTGCACGCGCACGAGGACGTCCTCGCCCTCGCCGAGCTCGCCCTTCAGGATGGCGATGTGGTCCTTGGCGTCCTTGTTGTTGACGAAGCCGACGATGCGGAACTGGCCGAATTCCGAGGGGAAGTCCGCGACCGACACGATCTTGACGCAGACCTCGGCCTCGCACCCGGCGCACGCCGCGCGCGCGGCCGCGTCATCGGCGGCGCGCCCCGCGGGGCAGCGGCGGAGTTCGTCGAGATCCTGGGCGAGCACTTCCTCGATGCTGGGAACCTGCATGATGCCTCCGATGGATTGATCGGAGCCGCCGTCCTGCGACGCCGCGCCGATCCGCGGATGAAGATACTCGCGCGACCTCGCCGGCGCAAACGCGGAAGCCGGGAATTCCGCTGAATGTAGGCTCAGCGCCTCGGGCGACCGCGGAAAACCATGTCGTCGCCGTGGCGTTCCCAACCGACGCCAGCAAGGGAACAGGCGAGGCGTGCGGCGTCGATGCCCGCGGGGGCGGGATGGAAGGGGTTGAGGCCCGCGAGGATGCGCGGCGCGACGGTGACGACGAGCTCGTCCGCGAGGTCCTCCGCGAGGAAGGCGGCCAGCACGGAGGCTCCGCCCTCCACCATGAGGCGGCGGACTCCCTCCTCGTATAGGGCTTCGAGGACGGCGGGAAGCGGCGGCCGCCCGTCCGGCCCCGGCTCGATCAGCAGGACCCGGGCGCCCGCGGCTTCGAGCGCGCCCCCGGCTCCGCGGTCCGCGCCGGCCGAGCCGACGATGATCGGGCGGCGGTCGCCGGGGCCGAACAGGCGCGCGGAAGGCGGCGTTCGGAGCCGCGCGTCGAGCACGACGGGGCGCGGGTGCGATCCCTCCGCGAAGCGCACCGTCAGCGAGGGCTCGTCCGCCAGCACCGTGCCGACTCCGACCAGGATGGCGTCGTGCGCGGCGCGGAGGCGGTGGGTCATGGCCATCGACTCGGGTCCCGAGATCGCGGTGCGAGTGCCGGGCGCGGCGGCGATGGAGCCGTCGAGGGCCTGCGCCCAGGAGAGGGTGACGAAGGGCCGCGCGCCGCCCGTGCCGGACAAGGCCGTCCCCTACTCGAAGCGGGCGGCCAGGCTCGCGGCCATGCGCGCGCCGAGGATCGAGGCCAGTTCTCCGATCATGAGCTCGGGTCCCCTGATGTCGCGTTCAGACACCAGCAGCAAAGGCTGCACGGAGGCCGGCACCGCCGCCTTGTCGCCGGTGAGCACGGCCCAGGTCCAGGCGTCCGAAAGAATTTCCGTCACGCTCAGCGCGTCGAGCACCACCGAGGTGGCCGCGTCGACCGCGCGGTACTCGACCGTCGCGGCCAGCGAGGCGCTCTTGGTGAAGGTGGTGACGACGGCGGTCTTCTCCACCTTCCAGGTCGGGTACACGCCGCCGACGGGCGTCGAGCCGGGTATGATCTCGTCCACCGTGACCTTGTAGATCTCGGTGGCGCCGACGATGGACGGATACTTCGCCTCGAGAGCCAGCACCTGGCCCATGGCGAGCACGGAGGCGCCGTAGACGCCCTTCATGTCGGCGCGGAGGCGCGGGTCGGCCAGGTCGCCGAGAGAAAGCTCGCGTTCCGCGACCAGGGCCTCCACGGAGCCGCGGTCCACCACCTGCAGGAAGGTCTTGCGCCGCGCGGCGGCCACCAGGTTCGACACGAAGGCACCGTAGAGCGCGTCGGCGGACGAGCGGGCCTCGAACGAAAAGAGGCCCGTGCCGAAGGGAAGCACGGCGACGCGGTCGGAGCCGAGGCTCCGCGCCTCCTCGGCGCGCGCGAGCGCGTCGCGGTAGCCGGGCGAGTAGGAATCGGCCAGCCGGAAGCTGGCGTAGGCCTCGCGGAAGGAGCGGCGCTCGCCGGCACGCATCAGATCGCTCGCCTCGGCATAGCGGTTGTCGGCGGCGGCGGCGCGTGCGCCCGCGAGCAGCTCGCGCTCCCAGCGGAGCTCGAAGCGTACGGGGGTCTTCGAACCCTTCCGATAGAGCGGCGGCAGGGCCAGGATGGCGTCGTTGACGGCATGGAGCATGCCCCAGGCGTCGGCCACGGCCTCCCAACGGCGCCGGTCCGTACTCTCCAGCGCCTCGTCCGAAGCGCGCGCGCTGGCCTCGACCGCGAGGGGATAGGTCCGTACCAGCAGGTCGAGGGACTTGTCGTTCTTCGGATCATGGCGGAGCGAGACTGCGGACTGGAGTGCGGCGGACGTGTAGTCGCCCCGCTCGAGCTCGCGGGTCGCGTTGCGGTAGGCGATGCCCGAGGCGCAGGACGCGAGGGCCAGAATGGCGAGGAGGACGAGGGCGAGGGCCACGGGTCTCGATGCGTGCTTCATTGATGGATCTCCTGCGTGCGGGTCGGCGGGCCTTGCCTCGGCCGCCTGCGACAAGGCTAGCACGGCGGAGGGCGCGGGGCCTAGTTCGCCGCCGGCAAAACGTCCGGCCGCCTCGAATCAGGGCTCCATCAAGATCCGGTACAGCTCCACCGTGTCGTCCTGGAAATTGGTGAACGCGACGAGGGTCCCGTCCGGCGAGACGTCGAGGCCCGTGGGCTGGGTGCCGCCTTCCATCGAGATGACGCGCGTCCGCGTCGAAAGGTCGAAGACCTCGAGCTTGCCCGGCTTGAGGCTGCGGAGCAGGTAGCTTTCCGGGTTGTTGGGTCCGCGGGTCGAGGCGAAGAGCCAGCGTCCGTCGGGCGTCAGGTCGATGGTGTTCGGGTTGATGGAAGTCCGGAGGGTGGAGACGATCCGGAACGTGGCGAGCTCGACCTCGTAGACTGCGTTGAGGCCCATGTCGCTCACCCAGGCCGTCGCGGCGTCGGGCGAGAGGACGACGTGCCGCATGTTGGCGCCGGGAAGCGCGATGCGCGCGAGCTCCTTCCCGTCCGCCACGCGGTACTTGAGGAAGAGACCCGCGTCGTAGCTCGTCACGTAGAGGAATTCCCCCGAGGGCGAGAATGCGAGGCCGCGCGGCACGGGCACCGGGCCGATGCGGCCGACCAGGTCGCCAGTCTCCCGGTCGAGCAGCGTGACGTCGTTCGAGAGCCAGTTCGAGACGGCTATGGAGTCGAGCGCGGGCGAGTACGCGATCACCTTCGACCATGAGCCGCCCGAGGGGTATGAGTCGACCGGAACCGGGACGCCGGTCCCAAACCCTTCGACGCCGAAGCGGAACACCGTCCCCGTCGTCATCTGCGAAACCCAATACTCGCCGCGCTCCTCGACGAAGAGCCCCTCGACAAAGCCCTTCGCCGCGACGAGGCCCTCGGGCTTCACGAAGGCGAGTTCCTCCAGCGTATCGGCGGAGAAAACCTGGAAGCCCTCGTCGTCGAGGAGGTTCACCACGAGGCGGCGCGAGTCCGGCGAGAATACGACCGATTTCGGCTGCCTTCCCGTGCGGGCGACGCCGAGCTGCTCGAGCCGGATGCCCGGCGCCTCGGGAAGGGCGGGAAGGTGCCGAAACAGGAAACCACGCGGCATGTCGATCCCGATTTCGAGGACCTGCGCCGGCCTGTCCGGCGCGCGGAGCTCGAAACGGTGCGCGCCGTGCGCGAGCTCGAAGGACGCGGGCAGGGTGAACCCGGGGGCGCCGTCCACCAGCAGGGTCGAGCCCGGCGCCAGGGTCGCGACCGTCACGGGGTAGCGGAGCGGCTCGAGGACCAGCGCGAGCCGCGCCGCGCCGAACGGTCCCGCCGCCTCGAGCCTGCCTTCGTACGGGACGAAGCCGGCAGCCTCCGCGCGCACCGCGACAGATTTCCCCTTCGATTCGAAGACCGAGCCCGGAGCGAGCGGCTGGCCGTCCATGGACAGCGCGGCGTCGGCGGGCTCGACCTCGACCGCGTAGCGGTACGAGCAGGAGAAGGTGAGCAGGGAAAGTACCGAGATGGCGAGCGCGGCGCGGAACACCGAATTCATGGGCAATCCTCTCCCTGGTCCCGGTTCGAGGGCTGGCGGGGCGGCGGCGCCCGCCGGTCCGGACTCCGGAACTCCACCCTTGTACACCGCGCGCGCCCGGGGCGCAAGTTCGGTTTCTCCGCCGATCGGCCCGCCAACCCTCCCATGGTATTGGAGAAATTCCGATTGACATACGGCGCGTTATGCGTATGATTCTCCATTAAGTAACAAGTCCGACGAGCACCGATCGCAAGACTCCCCACGCACCCTGTCGCGCATACCTTCCAGCCTTGCCCCAGGCGCACTCGATGCGGCCTTCAGGATCGCGCGACTTACCGGACCTAAGCCGCGCCCTGCGGTCCGACCGCGCCCCGAGCGCCTCCCTGCCCGCCGCCATGTCGGGAGTCCATCGTGAAAAACGCCCTCCGCCCGCCCGTCGCCTCGACGTCCCTCGTCATCGCCCTGCTCGCCTTCTTCCTTCAAGCCGCCCCGAGCCCCGCGTGGGGCGAAAGCGGCGCGCAGGCCGACGCTCGCGGTTTCCCCTCGGTCCTTCCGCGCGCGGCGCCCCGCTGCGTCCACGGTCCGGGATCCGGGCCCTCGCTGGATGATCCCGCGCACCTCACCGCGATCGCGCTCCAGGGCGGCAAGGGCAGGGACCGCATAGTCAACACCGACGCCCTCATCGCCGATGCGAACGCCACGCCCCAGGCGGGGAGCGATCATGCGAGGGCGACGGCCATCGGCATCCTGGCCGGCAACGGCTCGGACCTGGTCGTGAACTCGGGCACCATCGACGTTTCCGCGACCGCGACCCTGACCGGAGCGGGCGAAGCGGATTCCGTCGCCATCGGCATCGACGCGGGCAACGGCAAGGACGGCGTGGTAAACGGGGGCATCGACCCGGCCGAAGGCGGGACGGAAGGCGAAGCGCTTCCCCCGGACATCGTGGTGAATGCCACAACGACCGTGACGGTGTCGGACACGACCTGGGACCTGATCGGAGCGGAAAGCGAGGCGGGCATCGACGCCTCCGCGACCGCCGTCGGCATTTCGGGCGGCAACGGCAAGGACGGCCTCGTCAACGAAGGCACCATGGCCGTCACGGCGACGACCGAGGTGTCGGTGACGAACGTCGCGGTGACCCTCGTGGACGCCGAGCATCCCGACGCCAGCATCACGGGGAGCGCGATCGCGATCGGCCTCGACGGCGGCAACGGCAAGGACGGAATCGTCAACTCAGGCGACTTCTCGGTCACGGCCGAGTCCACGGTGACGACGGGCTCGGTGGCCATAACCGGCATCATGGTGCCCTGGCCCAGCGACGCCTCGCTCGACGGATCCACGCTCGCGACGGCCACCGCCACGGGCATACGCTCGGGCAACGCCAAGGACGAAGCGCTCGTCTCGAACGACGCGCTCGTCACGGTCGAGGCGGTCGCGACGGCCGAAACGGGTTCGCTCTCGGTCACCCTGCTCGACTTCCTCTCGTACTCCGATACCTCCGTCACCGCGGAGGCGGAGGCGATCGGCATCGAGGGCGGCAACGGCAAGGACGGCATCCTCAATTCCGGCACGCTCGACGTGGACGCGGAGGCGTCCGCGACCTCGCTGTCCCTGACCGTCGATCTGATCGGGCTCGGCAGGACCGAGTCCGCG
>JAKLEE010000250.1 GCA_022703215.1 Spirochaetota bacterium
TCATCATCCTGATGGACTTCGTCGGCTACTTCCTGATCGTCGCCGACTTCATCAACTGGGCGAAGGACCGGGGCATTCCCGTCGGCCCCGGTCGCGGTTCGGGCGCGGGCTCCATCGTCGCCTACTCGCTGCGCATCACCGACATCGAACCCCTGCGCTACAAGCTGCTCTTCGAGCGCTTCCTCAATCCCGAGCGCGTGTCGATGCCGGACTTCGACGTGGACTTCTGCTTCGAACGCCGCGGCGAGGTCATCGACTACGTGACGGAGAAATACGGACGCGACCGGGTCGGCCAGATCGTCACCTTCGGGACCCTCAAGGCCAAGGCCGTCATCAAGGACGTCGCGCGCGCGCTCGACATCGGCTTCCAGGAAGCCAACGACATAGCCAAGCTCGTGCCGGACGACCCGAAGATGACCCTGGCCAAGGCCTTCGAGCTCGAGCCGAAGCTGCGCGAGCTCGAATCGGACCCGCGCTACGCGACGCTTTTCGAGACGGCGCGCAAGCTCGAGAACAAGAACCGCCATACGAGCTTCCACGCCGCCGGCATCGTCATCGGCAAGACGCCGCTCGCGGACTTCGTGCCCCTGTTCAAGGACCAGAAGACGGGCGCGGTGGCGACGCAGTACACCATGGACCAGCTCGAGGAATGCGGCCTCGTCAAGATGGACTTCCTCGGCCTCAAGACGCTGACCCTCATCAAGAACGCCATCGACCTGGTGCGGAAGCGCGGCATCGACATCGACGAGTCCGCCATCCCCGAGGACGACGCGAAGACCTACTCCATGCTCGGCGAGGGGAAGAGCACCTCGGTGTTCCAGTTCGAGAGCCAGGGCATGCAGGGCATCCTCAAGCAGGCCAAGCCCAACCGCATGGAGGACCTGATCGCCCTCAACGCGCTCTACCGCCCGGGCCCCATGGACTACATCCCGCAGTTCATCGAGTCGAAGAACGGCAAGCGCGATATCAGCTACCCGCATCCGTCCCTCAAGCAGTACCTCGAGGAAACCTACGGCGTCATCGTCTACCAGGAGCAGGTCATGCAGGTGGCGCAGGAGGTGGCCGGCTACTCCCTCGGCCGCGCCGACCTGCTCCGCCGCGCCATGAGCAAGAAGAAGAAGGAAGTGCTCGAGGCGGAGGAGAAGCCCTTCGTCGAGGGCGCCCTGACGCGCGGCTACACGAAGGAGAAGGCGAAGGAGATCTTCGAGATCCTCGTGCCCTTCGCCGGCTACGGCTTCAACAAGTCGCACGCGGCCGCGTACTCGGTGGTCGCATACCGCACGGCCTGGCTCAAGGCGAACTACCCGGCCGAATTCATGGCGGCCAACCTGACCAACGAGATCAACGACACCGACAAGCTGACCCAGTACATCTCCGAGGCGCGATCCATGGGCCTCGAGATCGCGGCACCGGACGTCAACCGCTCGGAGGCTACCTTCACCGTGGTGGACGGCCGCATCGTGTACGGCCTGCTCGGCATCAAGGGCGTCGGCGAGGGCGTCGCGCGCGCCATCGTCGCGGAGCGGGAGAAGGCCGGGCCCTACGTCGATTTCATGGACTTCCTGGAACGGGTGGGCACGGGGCAGGTCAACCGCAAGGTGCTCGAGAGCCTCGTTCTGGCCGGCTGCTTCGACGCGCTCGGCCACCGGCGCAAGGAGCTCATGGACAACCTCGAGCGGGCCATGGAGTACGCCGCGAAAAAGGCGGACGCGGGCGCGTACGGGCAGTCGAGCCTTTTCGAATCCTCGGGCGAGGAGGACTTCCCGCCCTTCCGCTTCGAGCCGGGCCAGGAGTTCCCGCGCAAGGAGCTCCTCGACATCGAGAAGCAGCTGCTCGGCTTCTATTTCTCCGGCCACCCGATGGACGAGTGGCGCAAGACCTGGGAGCGCTCGAGCGAGCTCGACCTTTCGAAGCCGGAACGCGCGAACCCGGAGCGGACCTACGTCATCCTCGGCATGCTGGTCGAGTGGCGCGAGATCATCAACCGGAACGGCAAGAAGATGGCCTTCGGGAAAATCGAGGACTTCAAGGGCGCCATCGAGGTGGTGCTCTTCTCCGACACGCTCGAGAAGTACCGCGAGCGCTTCGCCCCCGACGCGGTGCTGGCCCTGCGCGGCAAGGTCGACACGAAGCGCGACAACCCGAGCCTCAAGGTCGAGGAAGTGCTCGACCCGGCCTCGCTCAAGGACCGTTCCTGGCGCGAGGTCCACGTGCGCCTCGAACGCGAGCCGCGCGCCGAGGAAGAACTCTGGGAGCTCCGCGACCTCCTGTTCGAGGGCGGCGGCCCCTGCCAGGTCTTCATCCACGTGCCCCACGGGCGCGGCGAGACCCAGGTGCGCGCCCACGTCCAGCTCGGCTGCTCGCCTTCGCCCGAGCGCCTCGCGCGCATCAAGGAGACCGCCGGCGTCGCCGACGCCTGGCCCGACTGATCTATGGCAGAAGAAGACCACGGAGAAACGGAGACACGGAGACACGGATGAGGAAACGCGCGACGAGCGCGCGCTACAATCCATTCCTTGCCGAAAGCGGCACGAAGCGACGCAGGGAAGAGGGAGAGGAAGCAGGGATATGAATTCCTTCATCTCCTTTCGCTCTTCCTCCCTCTTCGCTCCCCGACTCCGTGCCTCCGTGGTTTGCCGTTGATGGGAGGGTGCATGATCCGATTACCGGTAAAGGGGGGCGGGGTCTACGAACTGGCTCCGTCGAAGATAATCTGCCTCGGCCTCAACTACCGCTCGCACGTCGAGGAGTCGGCGGGCATCCTTTCGGACAGGCCGGCGCCCGAGGAGCCGCGCGAACCCATCCTCTTCGCCAAGACGCCCAACGTCCTCGTCGGGGACGGCGAGGCCATCGTGCTGCCCGCCATCGTCGCGTCGTACGGCTTTCCCGCCCCGCGCGTCGACCACGAGGCGGAGCTCGCCGTGGTCATCGGAAAGCGCATGAAGGACGTGGCGCCGGAGGAGGCGCTGTCGTTCGTGCTCGGCTACACCTGCTTCAACGACGTCAGCCAGCGGGACATCCAGAACCTCGACCGCTCCGGCTGGTTCCGCGGAAAGAGCTTCGACACCTTCGGCCCCGTCGGTCCCGTCCTCGTGCCCGCCGCCCTGATTCCCGACCCGCAGGCCCTGCGCGTCAGCTGTCGCGTCAACGGCCGCGTCACGCAGGACGGGCCGGCTTCCGCCATGATCTTCACGGTGGCCGAGGCGCTTTCCTTCATCTCGCGCAACCTCACCCTCGAGCCCGGCGACCTCGTCGCCACCGGCACCCCCGCGGGCGTCGGCCCGATCGTTCCCGGCGACGTGGTCGAAGTTGAAATCTCCGGCATCGGGGTGCTCCGGAATACGGTCAAGGCCGATTGACGAAGAAACCACGGGGGCACGGAGGCACGGAGAGAAGAGGGAGAAGGTCGGGAAGGCTTGAGAGGAGTGAGGACAAGGATGATGCTCGACCGCCTGAAGCGGTCACGCCCCTGGCCGCGCCACCCCTCCGACGCCGCCAACCCCGGAGCCCCCCGCCACGCCCCTCGCCGCGACCCTGCCAGAAAGGCGGCGTGCAGAAGTCGCGATGGGGCCTTCCGAACCGCGGGCCTGGAGGAGCCGCGGGTGGCGGCGAAAAACATGCCCCTGAGCGCCAGCGAAGGAGCATGTTCTTTCGCCGCCAGGCC
>JAKLEE010000251.1 GCA_022703215.1 Spirochaetota bacterium
TCGACCGCCTCGCGGGCCAGCGTCGGATCGACGCCCGGCCGCGTTCGGATTTCGACTCCAGTCACGCTCCCGTCCGAGTAGACTGCGACCCCGAGCGGCCCCGAGCCGCCGGGCAGTTCGTCGAGCAGGGCCAGTCCGTCGGCAAGCGCCATGGCGACCAGGCTGGCCGTCTGCGGATTGAGCGAGGGTCCGTCGCCATCGCGGGCGGCCTGCCGGAGCGCCGCCGACTGCCGGAGCGCGGAGTCGATGGCCTCGCGCAGGCCGGGTTCTCCGCCAGTGTGCTCGAGCACGATGCGGAAGAGGTCCGCCGCGTCCACCGACAGGTCGTCGGGGGAATCCATGGCCAGGTCGTTGGCCAGCACCAGGGCGCGGACGCGCCGCACGGCGGCCTCGGCCCAACCGCTCTTGCCCGGATCCTCCATGCCGAGTATGGAAAGCACCACCTGCAGATTGTTGCGAACGCGATGGTGGAGCTCGCGGAGCAGGGCTTCCTTCTGCTCGAGCGAGCTCGCTATCTCGTCCTTCGCCCTGTGATTGTCCTCGAGCTGGACCGCGAGGGCGGCCGCGTAGTCCTGGCTTTCGAGCAGGGCGCCGTCGAGCCGCTCCACGAGGCCCCGGATGACGAGCGCAAGGCCGAGGCAGATCAGCACGAGGTTGGAGCCGATGATGCCGATGGTCATCGGGGTCGAGCCGTGCCCGGGAGCGCCCAGATGGATGGCCAGCGCCCAGGCGCCCATCAGGAGCCCGGAACCGGCTATGGCCCAGAGGATGAGGGCGCGGCGACCGAGCAGGGCCGACAGCACCGCCGCCGCCATGAACCAGATGTAGCCGGCGCCGAAGGGACCGGTGAAGACGAGCACCACGATGCCCACGCCCATGGAACCCGCGATGACCGTGAACAGCTTGGCCATGAAAGGCACGCCCGGGATGTACGCGACGGCTACCACGACGAACCAGGCGACGAGGTCGACGACGGCGACCGCCCACAGTTTCTCCACGACCGAGGCCCAGACGCTCGGCACCAGGGCGACGAGCGCCCCGACGGCGAGGAAGCGGGTCAGGGAATCGAGGATCTCCTGCTGCTCGCGCCGCGTACGTTCGACCATGGCCGCATGGTAAATGCTCGCCGGCGCCGCGTCAACGCCGGGAACGGGCCTGTGCGCCGGACTCGGCAATCCTCAACGGAGGTCGAAGTACAGTTTCATGCCCGCCATCAGCACCGGCCCCCGTGCCAGCCAGGCGTCGGTGCCTTCCTTGAGCAGGGTGTCGGCGAAGCGCCATCCTCCTTCGACGTAGACTGTTATGGAGCGGACGGGATTGATGTCGATGCCCAGCGCAGGGTAGGCCGCGAGCGCTGTCGGCTCCGTCGCGTCGACGCCGTAGAGCAGCATTTCCGCCGCGACGCCGAGCCAGGGCGTGACGACGGCGCCGAGCCTGTCGCCGGGGCGGAAGTAGACCCGTGGCAGCAGGGCCGCGCAGCTGACGACGGAGGCGGGGTCCTGCGAGAAGCCCCGGTAGAAGCTCAGGTCGACGCCCACGAAACCCCAGGTCCAGCGCTCGAAGCCCTGCCGGTACGAGGCGGTGAAGCCGACGGCGTGGTTCAACCGGTCGACGGAGCCGTCGGCCCCCGAGTCGATCGGCACGAAGGTGTAGGCCACGCCGCCGCCCAGCTGTACGAAAGCCGGGTCAACCGCCTCTATCTTCCTCGAAAGGACGATGGCGCCGCTCTCCACCTCCACAAGCTTCAAGGTCAGGATGGCCGAGCCGGAACCGAGTTCGAGGGTGCCGAAGAAGAAGCCCTGCACGCCGATCAGCTTGCCGGCCTGTATCATCTCGCCCGTGTCGTCCACCAGCCCGCTCAGCGCGAGCTCCTGCTCCTCGAGCAGGACCGCGAGGCTCTTCCGGTCCACCACGCGGAACGCTCCGGTCTCGATGATGGCGGAGCTCAGCCGGTCCTGGAACGACACGACGTCGAAGCCGGCCTCCGCGCACTCGATGCCGTAGATCGACACCCGCGAAGGCAGGTCCTCCGCCCCGGACAAGGCCTTCGGCACCTGCGCGAGCAGGCTGGCGACCACGCGCTCGCGCGGGCTCGAGGCGAACGCCGCGGGAACGAGCAGGACCAGAACCAGGATCAGGCAGATGGCGGCGGTGCGTGCGGGACGGTTCATCGGTGTTCCTCCGGTTGCGGACGCCTGGGGCGTCGCCGCCTGGATTATAGGTCTTTTCCTCACGCCGCGAAAGTTCAAGCGCCGGCGATTCCAGGCGCGCCTCCGCTTCCGGCGCGCCCGCGCTTCCTTAGCGCCCGCATTTCCGTCGCGCCCGCATTTCCGTCGCGCCCTCCGGCCCCGGTGATGTTACACTCGCCCGCGGAGGAAGGCCCATGACCGGCGCCCTGGCCCTGCTGCGCGAGGTACTCGATTCATGCACCGAAGCCGAGCGGAAGGCCGCGGAGTCCGTGCTCGCCGATCCGGCCGCGGCGGCCCTCTGCACCGTGGCCGAGCTCGCGCGTCGCGCGGAAACGAGCCCGCCCGCCGTGGTCAGGCTCTGCCACAAGGCTGGGCTCTCGGGCTACCGCGAGCTCCAGCTCCTCCTGGCGCGCGACCTCTGCGCGCCGGGCGGTCCGCCGGAAGCATGTCCGGACCTGTCACCGTCCTCGACCGGTTCGGTGCGCGCGATCGCCGTCGACGCGGCGGAACGCGCCAAGGGAGCGCTCGACCGGGTGCTCGCCCTGCTCAAGCCGGAACCCTTCGAGTCCGCGGCAGCCGCCCTGTCCCGGGCGCGCTCGGTGGCGGCCTTCGGCACCGGCTCCTCGAGCCTGGTAGCCTACGACCTGGCGCAGAAGCTCGCGCGCGCGGGCATTCCCTGCTCGTTCAGCTTCGACGCGGACATGCAGGTGGCCAGCGCCTGCGGCCTCCGCAGCGAGGACGTGGCCGTGGCCGTCTCGTATTCGGGCCACACCGGCCCGGTGCTCCGCGCCGTGGAAGAAGCCAAGCGCTCCGGCGCGCGCGTCATCGCGGTGACGGTGCAAGGTTCGAGCCCGCTCGTACGACTGGCGGACGCCCTGCTCCCCATTCCGGCCAACGAAGCGGGCTTCCACCCCGGCACCCCGCTTTCGCGCATCACGCAGACCCTCGTCATCGACATCCTCTACGCCGTGCTGCTGGCCCGCGACTCGGCCCGGACCCTGCCCCTGGTCGAGCGGAGCCTGGCGGCGGCGCGGGAACGGTCCGGCGATCGATAAAAACTCGGTCTCCGCTACCGTTTTAAGCCGGATTGGAGTATAATCTCCATTATGTCTTTTTTAGCACCAAACAACGCAACGCTCCCCGCAACGCGCCAGCCGAGCCTCGAGCAACCCGCAGCCGCGGGACACCCGCCCGGCCTCGGACGAAGTCCTGGCGGCGCATGAAAGGCCCTACCTCGGTCGCCGCCCTCGCCTGCCTCGCGTTCGCCCTTCCCCTGCTCGGCTCGTGCACCGAGCTCGGCGCCTGGGACCTGATCGCGGAGTCGATGCTGAGCATGGCTCCAGTCTCCGTCGAATCCATCATCGAAAACGCGAACTGGCGTGTTCCCGTCGACCTCTCCGGACTCAGGCAGGCAAGCACCCTCGAGGACTTCCCCGTCCTCGTGCGCGTCTCCGAGGCGATA
>JAKLEE010000252.1 GCA_022703215.1 Spirochaetota bacterium
TGGACGTCTTCCTGGGGCTCGGCCCAGGAGAAGTCGCCTTCGCTGTCCGCGATGAAGCCGTCGAGCGAGGCCAAGGCCGCGTAGACCAGTCGACCCATGCTGTCCTCCTTCGCGACGGCGCCGCGGCCCCGCCGGCGCCCGCCGTAGCCGCGCCTCCGCCATAGCCCCGCGCCCGCCCGCGCCCGCGCGGTCGGACGCCCGCGGGGCGGCCTTATGCCTTGGGCGCTCCCCGGCCGCCGGGCGTCCTGACGCGCAGTATGCCGCGGAAGCCCCGGACCGCATAGTAGGACTCGGCGCCGTTGTGGTACGCGAACACCCGGCCGTAGCGGCGATCGCCGAAGAGGGCGCCGCCCAGCCTTCGCATGCCCTCGGGCGTCGCGAGCCAGCTCGAGGTCTTCGTGTCGAATTCCCCGAGGGCCTGCAGCCGGCGGTATTGTTCCTCGGTGAGCAGCTCGACGCCGATGGCGCGGGCCTCTTCGACGGCGTCCCCCCTCGGCTTGTTCTCCTTCCTCGAATCGAGCGCCGCCCGGTCGTAGCACAGGCCCCGCCGTCCGGCCGGCGTCTCCACCGAGCAGTCGCAGAACAGGAGCTCGCCCGAGCCCTCCTCGCGGCCGATGACATCCGGCTCGCCGCCCGAAGCCTCCATCCTGAGGAGCGTCTCCATCGCTTCCGGATCGGCGCTAAGCGCCGCCTCGACCAGGGCCCAGTCGAGCTTCTCGTGCCGCCGCGGATTCTCCTCGAACCTGAGCCTGAGCGTGGCCATGAGGCCGGCGCCGGCTTTTCCGCCCATGTAGAGCCTCCTCCCCGATTGGGCCTCGATGAAGGTCCCGATTGGATCCCTGCTAGAATGTACCGGTTTCCCCCGCGCCGTCCAAATCGAGGCCGCGGAGCAACAAAAAAAACCCCGACATGGCTATTGCTCAAGAGCAATAACCATGCCAGGGCATTCGTTTTCATTGGCCATCGAGGGCCGCGCGGGCCTCGACGGCCGGATCAAGGCCGCGCTTGGGGCAAGCGTTCAGGCCCTCAGGATCTTCTCCATAGCCTTGCCCTTCGCCAGCTCGTCGATGAGCTTGTCGAGGTACCGAATCTCTCGCACCCTCGGATCCTCGATGTCCTCCACACGATGGCCGCAGATGACGCCCTTGATCTTCGAAGCGTCGGGATTGAGGCGGGGCGCCTGGGCGAAGAAAGTCTCGAAGTCGCTTCCCATCTCGATGTGCCGCCGCATGGCCTCAGCGCCGTAGCCGGTCAGCCAGGCGATGATCTCGTCCACCTCTTCCTTGGTCCGCCCCTTTCGTTCCGCCTTCTTGACGTACAGGGGATAGACTTCGCCGAAGACCAGCTTGAGCAGCTTGGCGGAATTCGCGTCGCTCTTCGGCTTTTCAGGCATGGGGTTCTCCTTCGCGCCGTCGTGGTCCCTGCCGCGCGGCCGTCACGGCCGCTTCTCCAGTTCCAGGACAAACACCTCTTCGCCGTCCTCCTGGTACTTCATGTCCTTGAAGCCGAATTTTTCGTAGATCCGGATTCCGTTCACGTTGTCGGGAGCCGTGCTCAGCCTGATGCGCCTGATCCCGTCGTCGCCCATCGCGATCTCCTTGAGCCGGTCAAGGGCCGCCTTCCCGAATCCTTTCCCCTGGTATCGCTGGTCGATCATGAACCTGCACAGGTACAGCTCTTCCTTGTCGTAAAACGTCGCAAACATCATGAAACCGACCAGGACATCCTCCGCGTAGAGGGCCTTGGTGGTCCAATAGGGGAAGATCTTCGATTCGGCGATCGAGTAGGCGTTGGACGCGACGAAGGGCTGGTCCTTCCGCACCGACAGCTTCGTGCAGGCCCTGAAATTGTCTTCGTCGATGTCCTTAAGCTCGATGTCCACTTCTCCTCCCTTTTCGATATCCCTGGCCGTCGTCGAGCCCGCTGATGATCGCGGCCTCCGCGCCGCGATTCACGTCGACCGTCCGGCCTCCTTGAGCGCGTAGAGGGCGTCGACCGTGACCAGGGGATTGCCCTTCCTGCGACTGAGCGGGCCCCAATCCGCGTATGTCCCACGGCTCTCGACCCGTTCCGCCGTCCTCACGTTGGTCCACTCGGCCGGGAAGCTCCCGTCGTCGAGCCGCTTCCCCTCCAACAGGTCCAGGGCGTCCCGGCAACGCCTGTCGCGCGCGAGCCCCGCCTCGGCCATCACGAGGAGCGCGCCCAGGACATCGTAGAATCGGATGGGGTAGTGGATCTTGTCGACGGGACCGCCCCATTCGGGTGTCATCACCGATGCTATTTTTCCTAAAATCACCGACGGAGGGCTTCCGCTTTCGGTGCTAAACGCCATGGGCGTTCCTGATAGGATTGGGGTACCAACCAACCACTCCAACCAAGGAACGCCACATGGACAAGGAGCATCGTATGCTGAAGGCGGAAATCCTTCAAGAACAAGGATGGAAGCAGCGTGAGATCGCCGAGATGCTCGGCGTCACCGACCGGACCGTTCGGAACTACCTGCGGCCACGGACTACGGCCACAGCCGCAATCAAACGACCGAGCAAGCTCGACCGATTCAAGCCATTCATCGACTCAATCCTTGAAGGCAACCCCGGCTACAACAGGGAGATCCTGATCGACAGGCTCAGGAAGATGGGCTATGACGGCAAGATCTCCATCCTCCGGGACTATGCAGCCGCCGCTCAGAAGCGCATTGAGCTCCAGGCCGTCATCCGCTTCGAGACAGAGATGGGCCGGCAAGCCCAAGTCGACTGGAAGGAATTCGGGAAGCAGGTTGTCGACGGCAAGGAGACGAAGCTCTATGCATTCGTCATAGTGCTCGGCTATTCGCGAAAGCCCTTCGTGTACTTCACGACGTCGATGGACCAGGACATGCTCCTTGCCTGCCATGTGCTCGCCTTCGCCTCTTTCGGCGGTGTACCGGCGGAGATCCTCTACGACAACATGCGCACGGCCTTCTCGCCCGACAGCGAAGGGAACTGGCAACCGACGAAACGGCTGCTCGCTTTTGCCGTCCACTACGGGTTCACCCCGCGCCGGTGTCGTGTCCGAAGACCCGAGACCAAGGGCAAGGTCGAACGGACCATCGGCTACCTCGATAACAACTTCTGGCCCCGCATGGACGGCCAGGAGTTGTCGCTGACAACCCTCAATGCCGAGGTTGGGCACTGGATCGAAGCCATCGGCCAGAAGCCGATGGCAGAACTCGGAGAGAGCCGCAACGAGCGTTTCGTGCGTGAAAGGCCGGTTCTCAAGGCGCTTCCCGCCGCTGACTTCGACGTCCGTCGGGAGATTCCGCTCCTCGTTGGCCGGGAGGGCCATGTTCGCCACGAGGGAAACCGCTACACGGTGCCGGCAGCTTTCATCGGGGAGATGGTGAGTCTCCTCGTGCATCCGCTCGATCGGTCCGCCGGGCTCCGTTTCCCTGACGGGACAGGGCGGACGCTTACGCTTGCGCCCGAAGGGGCCAGAAGGACTGTAGAGTTCCCCGGCGACCGGGCAACGCACGAACGGCGCTGGCGCGAGAGCCGAGATCGCCTTGCCGTGCGACGCACCCCACGGAAACGGCAACGGCTCTCGGCCATGGAGATTCCCGTCGACGTGCGCCCTGCCTCGGTCTATGA
>JAKLEE010000253.1 GCA_022703215.1 Spirochaetota bacterium
CGACGGCTACCGTTCCAAGCTCGGCGAGCTCTCCGAGGAGCGCTGGGACAATGGCCTCCGCTTCGTCAACGACGGCAAGACCCCGCTCCACGTGCTCGACACGCGCTCGGGGGAGCGCCGCGAGCTCTTCGGCAATCCGAAGGTGAAGCTGCTGCTCTCCAACATGGGCGACCTTTCCACCAAGCTCATGGCCGCGGTGCTGCAGGGCTCCGGCGTGGCCGCCGAGCCCCTGCCGGTGGCGACTGCGAAGACCATCCAGATGGCGCGCGCGCACGCCTCGGGCAAGGAGTGCGTACCGAGTCACATCGTGCTCGGCTCCGCGCTCGAGTTCTTCTTCTCGGATCGCTACCGCAAGGACGAGACCTACCTGCTCTTCGTGCCCATCACCACGGGGCCCTGCCGCACGGGCCAGTACTTCGTCTTCTTCGAGAACCTCTTCCGCGACCTCCGGCTCGAGAACGTGGTGGTCATCACCATGAGCGCGGACAATTCCTACAACGAGTTCGGCCCCGACTTCTCGAAGGACGTCTGGCGGAGCCTGGCCATCGGCGACGCCATGAAGGACGTGCAGAACACCCTGCGCGCCTGCGCGGCCGACCCGAAGGCCGCGCTCGAGTGGTTCGACTCCAGCTGGAACGAGCTGATCGAGGCCGCCGGCACGCACGTCTCGAAGGCGCTGCCCATCGTGCGGCGCATCGCGCGCGAGGCGGCCCTGATCCCGCTGGCCCGCGACCCGAAGGAGGCGCCGAAGGTGCTCGTGGTCGGCGAGATCTACGTGCGCCGCGACGACTTCGCCGTGGACGAGCTCGTCGGGCTTTTCTCGGCCAAGGGCATCGTGGCCAAGATCGCGGGCATCGGCGAGTGGATCCACTACCTCGACTTCGTGCGCGAGTACGACCTGAAGAAGCGCCTCAAGCTCCTGAGCGCGTGGAAGCGGCCTTTCTCGGCCGAAGCCAAGAAGCTCCTCCGCCTCAAGATCGAGGAACTCTGGAAACACCATGTCGAGTCGGCGGTGGACAAGGCGCTCGCGCCCTCCGGCCTGACCATCGAGGCGCCGCGCGACATGAAGAAGATCATGGCCAACACCGAGCGCCACTTCCTCGACCTCGAGCTCAACTCCGAGATCGCGGTCTCGTCCGGCGTCGCGGCCACCGCCATGGAGGAAGGCTACTCGGGCATCGTCAACATCAGCCCCTTCGCCTGCCTCATCGGGCGCGTCATCGAGGGCATCTTCGCGCCGTGGGCGCGCGAGCGGAACTACCCGACCATCTCGGTCGAGGTGGACGGCAACCTGCTACCGCCCGCCACCGTGAACAAGCTGGCCATCTTCATGGTGAACGTGCTCCGCTTCCGAGGGAAGGGCGACGCGGCGGCCCTGGTCGAGGCGGCGAACGCTCGGCCCGAAACGGTCGTCGAGACCGGCGAGGCGGCCGCCGCCACCGAGGCCGCGGCCAAGGCTGCCCTCGAGCTCGCGGCGGAAAAGGTGGACGCATGAACGGCGACGCAAACGGAACGATGAAAGGCCGCCACGGCGAGGGCTTCGCGCTCGTGACGGGCGCCTCGGGCGGCATCGGCGCGGAGTTCGCCCTGCAGCTGGCCGCTTCGGGGCGGGCCCTGATACTCGTGGGCCGGAACCGCGGGCGGCTCGAGTCCACCCTCGGCGCCCTCCGCGGCCCGCGCGCGGCGGAGTCCCTCGCCATTCCCATGGACCTTTCGGAGCAAGGCGCCGCTTCGCGCCTCCACGCCGAGTGCGCCGCGCGCGGCCTCGTCGTCGACACCCTGGTCAACAACGCGGGCTCCGGCGTCTTCGGCGCCGCCGTCGATTCGGACCCCCAGGCCGTCGAGGCCATGCTGCGCCTCAACGTGGAGGCCCTGGCCTCGCTCTCGGCCCTCTTCGGCCGCGACATGCGCTCGCGCGGCTCGGGCGACATCCTCAACGTGGGCTCCTTCGCGGGGTTGCAGGCCACGCCCTATTTCGCGGCCTACGCGGCGTCCAAGGCCTTCGTGCTGGATTTCAGCCTGGCCCTGCGGGCCGAGCTCGCGGGCACGGGCGTGAACGTCAGCTGCCTGCTGCCGGGCTACGTGCGGACGGCCTTCGACGCCAACGCCGGCATCGGGAGCCCCGCCTACCTCAAATTCTCCGAGGCGAATTCGCTCGACGCGGCCACCGTGGCCCGGATCGGCCTCCGCGCCCTGGCGCGACGGAAGTCCTGGACCATAGCCGGCGCCCGGAACCGTTTCGCGGCGGCGCTTTTTTCCTTGCTCCCGCGTTCGATTCCCCCCAGAATCATGCGCGCGGCGCTCGAGCGCCTTATCTGACCGGGAGGATCCCCACCATGAAGACCAACTTCTCCGTCGTCCCGCGCCTGATGAAGCGCGACCCCCGCCTGGCCTTCAACGTCGGCCGCGCCCTCTTCTCGCAGCAGCGCGCCCTGCTCTTCGACCGCCCCCGCAAGGACGGCGTCTCGAACGAGCTCTACCTCATGTACTTCCGCCTGACCCCGCTCTGCAACCTGCGCTGCGTCATGTGCGGCCAGCGCGGCGACAAGGGCGTCCTCAAGGGCGCCTTCGCGGCCGCCGAGGCGAAGAAGATCGTCCCGCTCGAGGACTACAAGAAGCTTGTCGACCAGATCAAGCACAAGAAGCCCGTGGTCTACCTCTGGGGCGGCGAGCCCTTCCTCTACCCGGACCTCTTCCCCTTGGTCGACTACATGATGGCCTCGGGCCTGACCGTGGCGGTGAACACGAACGGCACCATGCTGGAGAAGCACGCCGAGGAGATCGTCAGGCGCAAGTGGCACGCGCTCTTCGTCTCGCTCGACGGCTTCGAGGAGACCAACGACGCCATCCGGGGCGAAGGCTCCTACCGCAAGGTGGTGGACGGCTTCGCCGCCATCAACCGCGAGAAGGAAAAGCAGGGTTCGCACTATCCCTACATGGGCATCGTGACGACGGTCGGCAACGAGAACTACAAGGACCTGCGCCGCCTGGCCGAGGCCGCCGACGGCTTCAAGCTGGCCTGGCACATCTTCAACCTCGGCACCTACACGAACGACGCGATCGTGGAGGAGCACCGCAAGTTCATGCGCGAGCGCCTGGCCACCGAGATCGAGTGCCTGAGCGCCTACGCGACGGGCTACAACGAGGGCATCGACGGGCAGCTGCTCTACGACATCCTCAAGGGCATCCACGGCGCCGATTTCGGGCACCCCATCATCACGGTGCCGGCGCTCGAACCGGACAAGATCGAGATCTACTACGGGGACCTGAAGACGCCGGTGCGCAAGGAATGCTCGGTGCCCTGGGGGCAGGCGAACGTCGACTACGACGGCGACGTGCACTTCTGCGCCGACTACAACGACTACGTCATCGGCAACATCCGCGAGACGCCCTTCTTCGAAATTTACAACGGCGAGAAGGCGCGGGAATTCCGCAAGGCCCTCAAGGAGCGGCCGGACGGGCTCTTCCCGGGTTGCGTCCGCTGCTACCAGGCCATGCTCTGCGGCAAGCGCCTGCCGGGATTCTGAGCATGGACGTTCCCGAAAACAGGCTCTTCGGCGCCGGCCGCGT
>JAKLEE010000254.1 GCA_022703215.1 Spirochaetota bacterium
TGATGGCGGGTGGGGCTTCGTTGGCCCCCAGGCGATGGTCATTGTTCGCGCTGGCGATGCTGGCGCGGAGCACATCGGCATGCGCGTGGATGGCCGGCTCGAGCTTCTTGTACAGCTCCATGAAGCGGCGGATCTCGATGTGTCCGAGCGCGGCCGCCCGCTGCAGTTCGGCCAGAAAATGGTCGAACGCGTCGAAGATGCCTTGCCCGTCGCGCAGCTTGGCGCCGAGGGCCTGGGCGAAGGCGCGGGACCCCGCGGCCAGCGCGAGGAAGCGCCGCCCGTCCAGCACGAGGCACGCCGACGGTTCGAGGGCCCGGGCCGTCCACTTCCGCGGCAGGTCGAAGATGGAGGACCGCTCGCCGAACAGCGAGCCCGGCTCGATGACGTTGACGCGGAAGGGTGGCGAACGCCCGGTATCGAGCGATTCGACCGACCCCTCGAGCAGCACGAAGGCCTCCGCGCCCTCGTCGCCGAGGCGGAAGAGGTCCTGCCCCGCCTCGAGCCGGACCAGGGCAGCCTCGGCCGCGAGGGTCCTCCGCTCGACGCTCGGAAGGAAGCGGAACGGCACCGCCTCGCCAAGCCGCCTTTCTGCGAGCGATCGCAGATCCCCGTCACTCATGTTCATGGCGCAACTCCAAGCGGTCCATCGAGTCTCCCGCGGCATCCCGACGCGCGTCGGACGCGTCGTGGAACCCGTGTCCGCGATCCGCGCGGTATTGTATAGTGTAGCGTCGGCGGGCGCGACGCGGAGCATGAACCGGGAAGGCTTGACGCTTCCCGAGCGGCCCGCGAAATCCTGAGCCCGCGCGGAGGTTGAGAGATGGCAAGGACCTCGCCCGACCCGTCGGATTCCAGGGGCTTGGACGGCCTCGAGCGGCGCCGCGAACGCGTCATGGAGAGGCTGACCCACGCCTTCTCGACCAACGGACTCGACATGGACGAATACGAGCGACGCGCGGGCCTGGCCCAGGCCGCGAGCCTGGACGCCGAACTCGACGCGCTCTTGCTGGACCTTCCCGGCGAAGCGCCGGTCGGAAACGCTCCCGCAATGCGGGCCGCTTCGGCACCCGGCTACCTCAGGGCCTCGGCTCCGCTGGAATCGGGCTCCCGTTCCGTCGCCTGCGTCATGAGCGACCGCCGCATGACGGGCGACTGGCTCCAGTCCGACAAGGTGGACACGTTCACGCTCATGGGCTCGACCACCCTCGACCTGCGCGGGGTCGAGCTGCCGCCCGGACCGATCCGCATCGACGCCTTCGTGCTCATGGGCGAGACAGTCGTCATCGTGCCGCGCGACCTGCCCGTCCGCATGGACGCCTTCGCCTTCATGGGAGAGGCCACGGCCCGCCGCGACGTGTCGCAGAACGTCCGCGGCGCGCGCAGCTGGGTCGAGGTCGGCGGCTTCGTCCTGATGGGCTCTATCGAGGTGAAAGTTAAGTAGCCCCGCCGGGGACGCGAAGCGGGCGCAGCCTTTCTGATGATCGACGAGCGGGAGCTCGTCGCCGTGAACGGGCGCGAAGCGCCCGTTCACGCTACAGCTTGTCGATCAGCATCGAGCATTTGCCCGAGGGGATGGGCAGGGTCTTCTTCTTCTTGTTGAGTACGTTGATGGTGAAGTAGTAGAGCTTCTCGCTCTCCATGTGGATTTCCCAGCCCCTTCCGCTCTTGTTCGAGAGGATCGTGACCATGTTGCGCTTCAGCGACATGTTCTCGATGCCCATGATCTCGAGGTTCGGGATGATCCAGTCCACCGTCTTGCGGGGCAGGCTGATGGACAGTCCCACGATGTTCTCGATCATGAGCGCGATGGTGGACAGGGCCCCGAAGGCGAGGAACTGAGAGCGCGGCCAAGCGGCCTTCTCCGGCCAGACGGCCTTGCCCTCGTTCTGCGGCTGGTAAGCCTCCCAGATCACCTGCCGCGCCTCTTTATCGCCACGTTCGCGTTCGCGTTCGCGTTCGCCGTTGGTCGCGTGCATGGTGTCGAGGATGAAGTACAGGTGCCGGATGGCGCACTCGCGGGCAAGCTCCCAGTGGTTGTACTTTTCCAGGCCCTTGATGACCATGTAGGTGAAAGGCGGCAGCACGGAACCCCGGAAGCCCATCCCGCGCTTGTCGTAGTTCGGATCGTCGGCGGCCAGGGTCGGGAAAGGATGCTCGGTACCGAAGGCCTGCGGGTCTGTCAGGTGGGCGATCAGCTTCTCGGCCCGGTCCTCGTTCGGAATCTCCGCCAGCAGGGGCCAGAACGCGCCGACCGTCCGGACCTGGGTCTGCCGTTCGGCGGCGTCCAGGTCGAAGTAGAAGCCCTTGTCGTGGTTCCACATCATGGAGTTGATGCGGGTCTTGAGGCTGAAGTACGCGCGCTTGTACTGGAAGCTGGCTTCCTTGTCGTTGAGGATGTCGGAGAGCGCGGACATGTAGAGCGCGTTGGTGGCCATGATCGCGTTGAAGTCCGCATGGTAGACCGCGTCGCCGCGGGGCGAGTTTTCCATGCCCGTGGCGGCCAGGGGCGCGGCGTACAGCCCGTTCTCGCGTTTCCAGGTCCTCTCCACCCACTGATGGTACTTGTGGAGGGCGGGCATGACTTCCTTGACGCGCTTCTTGTTCGCGGTCTTGTGGTAGAGGTTGTACTCGGCCCAGGCGAAGAGCGGGGCGGCGAGGCCTTCCGGGTTGTCCTTGGTCAGCACCGGCTTGCCGGACTCGAGGTCGTAGGATCCGCGGATGGCCCCGGATTCCTCCTGCTTCCCGTAGAGCGCGTCGAGACCGTTCGAGGCCGCGTAGAGCCGGTTGGAGTAGACGAGGAAGAACGAGGCGAACACCTGGTCGAGCTGGTCGAGCGTGCGCGAGGGGGGATAATGGAAGAACTTGTCCTTGGGGAAGCCCTTCCGGGCATCGCCGACGGTCCAGTAGTCGGCGATCCACGCCCAGGACTTGTCGTAGATGTCCACGAAATCCTGGTCGTAGAAATGTACCCGCGGAAAATCGCGCTTGTTCACGTGATGGGCTCCTCGCTTGTATACGAACCGCGGGACCGTCGAGCCGCCGCGGAATCCTGCACAAAATGACAGATTTCTACACAGAATGGCAGTATTGGACAGTTTTAGAATATAGTACAGGCTCCGTTCCGTTGTCAAATCGAAGCATCGCCACATGCGGACGCGCCGTTTTCCCCTTGCTTTTTAGCCGGTTTGCACTACCTTTTAATCAGGCGACGGATTAGTCCGTACCGACCGGCAACCCATCCGTGGGTCCGGCGGCCAGCGTCATACGCCAAAGGAGGCCATTCGCTTGGACACTCCCCCGGTCGAAGACGCGCCGGCGATCGCTCAGTGAAGGACGCCGGCCACTCGCGTTCGATAGTTCCTCCGGGAACCTGACGGACGCCCTGCCCGTTGAGCGCTTTTCTTAAAGCGCCATCCCGCCTTCAAAGCGCGGGACCTTAAGGAGCCGACCATCGAGTCGGCTCCTCGTTTTTTAAATCCGAAGGATCCCTTCGGGAAAGGCAACTCGTCCGCCCCCACCCCTT
>JAKLEE010000255.1 GCA_022703215.1 Spirochaetota bacterium
GGGAGTATCGCGACGGCGGACGCACCATACAGGGACGGTACACGGTGGGGGGATCGCCGCGCATGTGGGATGCCAGAAAGACGCGGTAAGGCGGCCGCTCAGTCCTCCAGCTTCATGCTGCGCAGTATCCTGAAAAACACCGGCTTGTATTCCGGAAAGCTCTTCTCGGTGGCGGTGCCCACCAGCACGTAGCCGCGGTGCCGCTCGACCACAAGGCACAGCATGACCTTCAGTCTGAGCGCGCCCGAGCGGTGCGTGAAGACGGTCATAACGGCCTTCCGCCCGTCCAGCGTGAAATCGTTGCGCTCGATCTCGCGGAACTCGCCGAGCGCCCGCGCGATGTTCTCGAAGGTGATCTCGCGGTAGTAGGAGAGCCCCACGTCCTTCGAGAGCTCCTCCACCGAGATGTTGACGTTCTCGCGGAACAGATCTCCCTTCTCCTCCAGGGGACTGAGGGCCTGCACCACGGTGGCGCCGAGGAGCCCCTCGGTTTTTACCTCCCAGTCGTTCGGAAAGACCACGGAAAATCCCTTCGATCTGTCGCGGAAATACCCCGGCTCCTTTTTGCCGCAGGCGGCGGCCAACACGGCAAGCGCGATGAACGATACCAGCGCGCTTCGCGCGATTGAACTGGTGGACATGCGAACCCTCCCGGTGGAGAATGGGGCGACCCGAAAGGCCGCGGTCACGCATATAGCACATCCGCGTACGCATGGCAAGCGTATAATTCGACTCGGGACGGCACCGTCCCGCCGGGCGCGCGGTACGCGCAATAATTATTTGACTTTACGATACGCGCCGGATATCATCACGGCACCATCAGGAGAAAGAAGGCAAACGATATGCCCGGAAGAACGACGAAACAAGCCCCCGGGGTTAAGGCCCCGGCACCGGGCCGCGCCCGGAAGAAGGCGGCCGGGGAGCCCGATTATCTCATCGCACTCCTTGTCGACGGAACGGGTATCTACGCCTCGTGGAAGCTCTCGGACTCCCTCTACGGTAAAATCCTCCGGAAGGCCTTAACCGACTATCACGGCGACCCGTACCTCTACCTGCGTGTGCGCGCCGTCGACTCGGGGGGTCCCGCCGAGCTCGAGGAAATCCCCGTGTACGGCAGGGAGAACCGCTGGCACCTCTTCACGACGCGGGAGATGGCGGGGCGCAGGATAGTGCTCGGCCTGGCCTACCAGACCGCGAAGGGAAAGCGCGAGACGGTGCTTACCTCCACCGAGATCGACGTACCGCTCAATGACGAGGCGCTCGTGGCGCTCCTTGGCCGTCCCCTGCTCCACGACGAGCGCCGCCTGCGACTGTACGAGGCCAGCGGAGTGCGCGAACAGCACGCACCCTCCTCCCCCGGCCTGAGCTCGCCCTAGATGAAGAAGCCCCGTCGGCGGAAGGAACCCGCGGCGCGGATCGTGCTGGTTCTCCACGCGCACCTTCCCTACGCGCGCGTGCCGTCCGAGCGCTTTCCGGCGCAGGAGCTGTGGCTGTACCAGAACATGGCCGAGTGCTATATACCGCTTCTCCGCGTCCTCACGCGCCTGGCGGACGAGGGAGTGCGTTTCCCGCTTACGGCCTCGCTCAGCCCCACGCTCGTCGCCATGCTCGGCGACGCCCACTACCGCGAAAGGTTCGCCGACTACCTCGACTGCGTCATCGCGCTCGCGCGCGTGCACGCCGTGCCCGGGGGCGCCCTTAGCGATGCGCTCGCGCTACTCGCCGACCGACTGGAGGAAACGCGCGCGTACTGGAACGACGCGCGCGCCGACCTGGCCGGGCCCTTCCGGGCCCTCTCCGAACGCGGCGCGGCGACGCTCATCACCACCACCGCCACGCACGCGCTCCTTCCGGCCTACCGTTACAGCCCGGCGCTCGAGCGGCTGCAGATACGCGCAGGCCAGGAGCTCTTCGCGCGCGCCTTCGGCCCCGCGCCGCGGGGACTGTGGCTCCCCGAGATGGGCTACCACGCCGGGCTCGACGAGACCCTCTCCGCCTGCGGCGTGGAGTACACCTTCCTCGAGGCGCACTCCGCCTATCAGGGAACGGACTCCCCGGAGCACGGCAACTTCATGCCCTTCGCCTCGGAATCGGGCCTGGTGGTGTTTCCGCGCGAGCTCGTGCTCTCCGGGGCCGTGTGGGCGCACCGCACCGGATACCCCGGCGATGGCCGCTACCGCGAGTTCCACGCCGACTACACCTGGCAGATGTCCGAGCTGGAGCTCGCGCGCCAGGGGCTGAAGCGCGCGCCGCTCGGCGTGAAGGTGCACCGCATAACGGGCGAGAACGTGCCCCGCGAGCCCTACGACGCGGCCGCCGCACGCGGGGCCGCGCGCACCCACGCCGCCGACTTCATGGCGCGCGTGCGCGATCGCGCCGCCGAAATTACGCCCATCCTGGGGAGAGCGCCCGTTTTCACCCTGCCCTTCGACATGGAGCTTTTCGGCCACTGGTGGTACGAGGGGCCCGAATTCCTCGAGGAGCTCGCGCGCCTGGCCGCCGCGTCGGGAGACGTCGAATTCGTCACGCCGGAGGAGCTGGTGCGCGAGGGGGTCGAGGCGAGCGGACGCCCCGCCGAGGGATCGTGGGGAAAGAGCGGCTACTTCGACACCTGGCTCAACCCGGCCTGCCTGCACGCCTCGTCCATCATCGCCGAGCTCGCCGCGCGGCTCTTCGCGCTCGCGCCCAACGCGCGCAGCCTGCGGGCCTACCGCCAGGCGGCCGCGGAGATCATGCTGGCCCAGTCGTCGGACTGGCCCTTCTTCATATCGTGGGACCGCTTCGCCGATTACGGGAGGGCGCGGCTGGACGAACACATCACCGCCGCCGCGCGCATACTCGCGGGGATGGAGGCCGGGGAGATCGACGACGACTATGTTCGAACGCGCGAGGAGCTCTATCCCCTGTTCGCCGCGTCCTCTATCGAATCAATCATCTGATTCTCTTCCTTCCAGCCGCGCAGCGCGTGCCGGTAGAAATCGAAATCGGGAACCGAGGCCTCGAGCTTCTTGACCAGGAGCTTGCGCGCCCAGCGCCGCTCGGTGTACTCGCAGATGTCGCGGATGTTGCGGCCCGACAGGCCCTCGCTCGCGCCGCCCAGCGCGTCGAGCTCGCTCTCGGAGAGGTGGCGCGCGTAGTTGCCGAAGATCGCCGCGCGCTCGCGCGCCGTGGGAAGCGGAAAGTGGATGCTCTGGTCGAAGCGGCTGATCAGCGCGTGGTCCAGGTCCTTCTTGCGGTTGGTCGCGCCGATGGTGATCGTGCTCGCCACCGAGTCGATGCCGTCCAGCCGCCGCAGCAGCACCGAGAGCACGCGGCGCGTCGCCTCGAACATGTTCTGGTCGCGCGAGCCGGCCAGCGAATCGATCTCGTCGAGAAAGAGGATGCTGCCGCCCAGGTCCTCGCAGGCGTCGAAGATCTGCGAGAGGTTCTGCGACGACTGCCCGTACCACTTCGACATAATCGACTCAATCGGCACGTACACCAGCGGCACCTTCACCTCGCCGGCGATGATGCGCGCGATC
>JAKLEE010000256.1 GCA_022703215.1 Spirochaetota bacterium
GAAGAAGGTGCCTTCGCTGAGCTCGTTGATCTCGATGCGCGCGAGCGACGCGCCCAGGTTCACGAGCAACGAGAGGACGAGGTCGTGGGTCAGGGGCCTGGGCACCTCGACCCGGCCGAGGCCGATCAGGATGCTCTGGGTCTCGAGCTGGCCGATGAAGATCGGCACGGCGAGGTCGGACCCCTTCGGGCGCACCAGGACAACGTTCCCCTGTTCCGTCTGGGCGACGGTCCAAACCTCGGCTTCGACGAAGGTCGGTGACGACATCGGTCCTCCGGGAATGAAGTATAGCGACGCGCCCTCCGTCGCGCCACGCCGAGCGGTCGGGGAACACGGCGGAAGCATGTACGGCCTGTCCCGCGGACGATGCGAGCTGCGGCTTTCCCCATCGGGCGCTTTTCTTTATAGTCGGACGGCGGACCGTCGGGTCGGATGCCCGGCGCCCCCCCGCGAGGAGAACGCGCCATGTCCGGCTACGAGAAACCCGACCACTGGACCCTGAAAGCGAAGAAAGAAGGCTACCCCGCGCGCTCGGTCTACAAGCTGGCCGAGCTCCAGGACAAATTCGGCCTGCTCAAGGCAGGCATGCGCGTCCTCGACGTCGGGGCCGCGCCCGGCTCGTGGAGCCTCTGGGTGCTGCGCTTCCTCAAAGGGTCGGGCTTCCTTTCCGCGGTGGACCTGCAGAAGCTCGCTATCTCGGCGCCGACGCCGAACTTCTTCTTCATCCAGGGCGACCTGTACGACCCGGCCGTCAGGGCGGAGCTCGCCGCGCGGGGTCCCTACGACCTCGTGCTTTCCGACGCCGCGCCCTCCACCACGGGCAACAGCACCGTCGACACCGGTCGCTCCGAGTCCATAGTGGAGGCCGTCCTCGACATGGCCGACGAGTTCCTGGCGCCGGGAGGCGCCGTGGTGGCGAAGCTTTTCATCGGCGGCGGCGAGCGCGAGCTGCTCGACCGCATGAAGGCCGGCTATGCCGCGGCGCGCGGGTTCAAACCCAAGACCTGCCGCTCCGAGTCCTTCGAAACCTACCTGGTCGGCACGGGAAAGCGCCGGCCCGCCCCAAGGCCGGCCGCTCCGTAAGCCTCCCGTAAGCGCCGCGCAAGGGCGACGCAAGCGTCGCGGCGTAGTATCGTCCGCATATGGACACGAAACAGCTTCTGGGGGCCGGTCTCGCGCTCGCCCTGGCCTGCGGGACCGCAGTGCCGCAGATTCCGCCGGCCGTCGCGGCGCCCCGGACCTACGGCACGATTCCGGCCGAGGCCTGGATCGACGCGGCGCTTTCGTCCGACCGCGGCCTCAAAGCCCGGCGCATCGAGCTCGAGAGGGCCCGGGCCGCGCTCGCGGCCCTCGAAGCGCCCTCGATGGCCACGCCTTCGTTCGAGACCGGCACCACCACCTTAAAGCTGCCTGATGCAGGGTCGCCCGTCTCGATTTCGGCGAAGCCGGCGGTCTCGATCGCGCTGGCCGAGCCCTGGAGCACCGCCGCGAAGCTCTCGGTGGGCATCGAAGCTCCCCTCGACGGGTCGACCGATCCTGCCTTCGAGCCTTCGCTGGCGCTCACGCAAGCGCTCGACGCCCTCGTCTACGGCAAGACCTCGCTCGCGCTGCTCGAAGCCCGGCGCGCGCTCGCCGACGCCGAGTCGGCGCTCCGGGCCGCCGAGGCCCAGGTCGCGGCGTCGACCCTGCAGCTGCTGCAAGCCTGGGCCCAGGCCGGCTACGAGGCCTCGTCGCGAAAAGCCGCCCTTTCGCAAGCCTCGCGCGCGCTCGCCGAGGCGAAGACCCTCGGAACCTACGCGCCCGGCTCCGCCGCCCTGGCGCGGCTCGAATATGCCGCGTCCTCAGCCGCCGTCTCGCTCGAGAAGGCGGCGCGTGCCTTGACGCGCGCACGCGACGCGGCGAGCTCCGCGACTGGCCTCGCGGACGACGCGCCGCCCGCGCCGTCGGCCGGCGATCTGGTGCCGATCGAGCTCCTCGGCATCGACCGGGCCCGCGCGGTCGTGCAGGCTGGCGCGAAGCTTTCCCTGGAAGAGCGTTCCTACGCGGACCGGTGGGAAAGCCGGCAAGCCAGCCTTGCGGCAACCCTCGCCGCATCGGCATTCCGCCAGGTGCCCTCGGGCGACTACGCGCTGTCCGGCCGCCTCGGCGCGAGCGCTGCCTGGGACGACCTGAGCCTCGGCGCCGGCATGGGCTGGGACGGTCGCGGCTCGCTGGCCTACGTCGACTTCTCCCTGTCGTGGAAGCCGGACGCAGCTTCCGCGGAGGACGCGGAACGCCTCAAGGCCGGCCTCTCGCTCGCGGCGAGCCGGCTTTCCCTCGAAAGCGCGGGCGCCGCCGCGGAATCCGACCTCGAGGAGCTCCGCGCGGCAAGGGCCGACCGGGCTCTCGAGACTCGCAGGCTCGCCGAGGCCCTCGATCTCGCCACGAAGGAACTCTCGGAAGCGCGCGCCCAGGCCGCGGCCGGCATCGTCGCCCTGTCCGAGGTCGACGAGGCCCTCGATCTATGGATCCAGGCCGCGGCGGCCGTCGAAAAGGCGGCCTGGGACCGCGCCGTCGCCGATGCCAGAGTCGCCATCGACTTCATCCTGCCGGAGGTCTCCGAATGAAAGCCAAGCGCAGTTCCCGACGCGCCCTGATCATCACGCTATCCGCGGCCGCTCTTTTCGCGCTCGTGGCCGCGCTCGTCCTGCTCCGCCTCGCCAAGGACCCCGATGCCGCCGCCTACACCAAGGTCCGCGTAAGCTCCTTCGTGGACCGGACCGTCATCGAGTCCTCCGGCAACATCCAGGCGCTCCGCTCGAGCGACCTTTCCTTCCATGGCGCCGGCCTGGTCGAGAGCGTGGCGGCCGTCGAGGGGCTCGTCGTGTCGAAGGGCCGCGTACTCGCTACCATGGATGATTCGAGCGAGGCATACAACCTGGCCAACGCCGAGTACAAGCTCGAACAGGCGCGCCTCTCCGGCAACGCCCGGAGCGCCCAGCTGGCCCTGCTCGACGTCGACCTCAAGAAGGCCGATCTCGAACGGAAGCGGCTGGCCGCCCCGTTCGCAGGAGTGATCACCGGGGTGGACGTTGAGGTCGGGGAATACGTCTCGGGCGGAGCCACGGTCATGTCGCTGATCGACCGCTCGAGCCTCAAGGCCGTCCTGCAGATCGACGAGATCGACCTGCCGAAGGTGCGGGCCGCCCAGATCGTGGAGTTCGAGTTCGACGCCATTCCCGGCGTCACCTACCGCGGCGCGGTCTCGCGCATTCCGCCGGTGGGCCGCGTCACGAGCCAGGGGCTGGCCGTGTTCGACGTGGAAGCCACCATCGAGAATCCGCCCGCCGAGCTGCTGCCGGGCTATTCCTTCTCGGCCACCATTTTGGTCAGCGAGGCCAAGGCCGTGCTGACCGTCCCCTCGGCCGCCGTTTTCGCGGCGCCCCGCGGGGCGGAGCTTGCAGGCGGCGAAGACGCGTCCGCCGACGGCGAAGCCGCGGGACCGGCAGCCGGCGACGCAGCGGGCCTCCCGGCCGAT
>JAKLEE010000257.1 GCA_022703215.1 Spirochaetota bacterium
CTCGCGCGCCTTGGCGTAGTTGCCCTCGTTCAGCTCGTTGCGCGCCTCCGCATACAATTTGTCGGCGCTCCAGTCAGCGGTCGGATCCTTGCCCAAGCCGCTCAGCCAGCCGCAGGACGCAAGCAGCAGGACGGCGCACAGGGCGGAGCAGTGGTCGCCGCCACGGCGACCGACCTGCCAGCGTGAGGCATCGCGGGTCATCGGTTTGTGGCAGTGGGTGCAGCGGGGCATCGCCCCTCCTTCATCGTGTGGTGGAGTGCCCCGCCCGGCCGTGACGCCAGACACCGCCCGATGGCGGCCACGGGGCTACGTGGGTCAGTCGGCGAACGGGTCCGCCAGGTCGATGGGCTGCGCGCTCGGCGGCGTGTACCTCGCGGCGTACTGCTTCGGCGGGTTGAAGCCCCGCTGGCTGGCCTCGCCGTCGCCGACATAGGCAAGTTGCAGAGTTGCGCCAACTTCGAGCCTCGACGCGCCGGCGGCCTTGATGGCCTCGTTGACGGCCCGCTGGGTCGTCGAGGACTTGAACCCGCCCTTGAGGTAGACGTTGCGGATGCCGTCGTCGTCGGGGTCGTCGGGGTCGCGCTCGTCGGTCTGGAGGGCGACGACGACCTGCATCATCGGGTCGCCGTTGTCCCAGGTCTTGGGCTGGCCGGTCTTGATGTCGGTCTGCTGGCGGACCTCGGCGGAGACGACCGTCCCCGAGATCTTGGCTCCGATGCGCTCGAACTTCGCCGAGCGTGCCCCGCTCGACATGAGGAATGCGTTGACGTCGGTGGTGCTCACTGTGTGACTGCTCCTGTGTGGGGTTGTGATGGTGTCGACGCCACGGCGATCCGCCCGAGGGTGGTGACGGTGGCGGCGTCGTCGTCGGCGAACGCGCCGGCGATCTGTGTGAGGCGGTCGGCCTCGTCGATGGTGAGGGACCCGATGACGGCCCCGGTGTGCCAGGCGGGCTGCACGTCCTCGCCGAGCACGACACTGAGCGCGGCGCGGATGAGCTCGTCGTCGCACAGGTGCGTGAGGCACGCCGTGGCGGCCTCGACGAGCGCGACGGTGCGGGTCGACCACTGACCGGTGCTGGGCGGTCCCCACGAGCGGCCCTGCTGCTTGGCGTCGCCGAGCCAGCGGCGCATGACCGCGACGGCTTCGGGTGGCAGTGCGCGAGCGGCGTCGCGGGTGGCGGTGCCGTCGACCATCGGGCCACCGTCCGGGAGGGTGCGCTCAGGGGCACGCGATGGCGGCGGGGCGGGTGGGGTGTGAGGTGTGACGGTCGACGGGCGGGCCGGGTCCGACTCGGGGAACGGGGCACAGATCGCGGCTTCGCCTGCGGACAATGCGGGCACGAGGGCGTCGATCTGTTCGGCGGTCCACGGCGGCTTAGGTGGCACCTCGGCGGGCCAGGCGCGGCGCACGATGTCGCGGGCGACGGGCGACGCCTTGAGGTGCGCGAGTCGACCGGTGACCCATTCGGTGCGCCGCTGGTGGAGGTCGTCTACGGCGGCGGGGAGCGCCTCGGCGACAGCGACCGGTTCAGCCATTGACGCTTCGAGCTGGGCGCTCACGTCCAGCTCGACGGGCTGAGCGAGGCCTTTGCGCTTGCGCCAGGTGCGCACGGCGGCGCACAGCTCGGCGGCTTCCCAACCCGCGGCGATGTCAACCCAGTGCAGAGTGCAGGTCGCGGTGCCGACGGGTAGGTGCATGACGAGCGCCCGGTCGAGCTCCACTTCCGGCATGGGGGCCAGCTCGACGGCGGCGGGATCGAAGATGTGGGTGGCGTGGGCGTAGAGCGCGAGCTGGATCGCGATCTCGGTCCACGAGTAGGCGAGGTCCTTGCCGGTCTTGAGATCCGCGACGTAGCGGCGGCCGTCGACGGTGACGAGACGATCGAACGTCCCGGCGACGCCGTGGCGGGGGATGACGACGACGCGTTCGATGTGCGCGGGGTCGATGGTGACGTTGGCGGCGTCCATGGCGGCGCGGTAGGCGGCGATGTCCGGTCGCCACTGGTCGGGGATGACGGCCAGGTCTGCGCCGGCGTCGACCTGCTCGGCGAAGGCGTGTAGGGCGGTGCCGAGACGGGCACGCGTCGAGGTGCCTGCGTACTCTTTGGCGGCCTCGGCGATGCGGTCGAGGGTGGCGCGACCAGCGTCGGGGTCGGTGACGCTGGCGGCCTCGGCGTAGAGGTCGGGGCGGTGGGCGAGGCCGTAGCAGGCCATGCGGGTCTGCCAGCGCGACAGGCCGAAGGTGTCGGCGATGGACGATGCGAATGTGGTGGCGCGGGTCCAGGACTGCATCTTGGCGGTGTCGGGGTGCGGGATGCGGTAGCGGCCCCAACGGTCACGTTCGGGGGCTGGGCGGACGGGTGCGCCGATGTCGTTGAGGTCGCTCATCGGTGGCACCGGTCCATGGCGCGGTAGCAGTCGCGTCGGCGGGTCTGCTCGTCGGTGACCGCCTGGTCACGGTCGCGCCACGCGGCGAGAGCGATCGCGGCGACAGCGACGGCGAGTGCGGCGTCGATCACGGATGACGACGCGGGTGCACCGGTGGTCCATGCGGCCGCGGCGAGGAGGACCCACGCGGCAGCGAGGAGGGCGAGGCATCCGCCGCGGGTCACGGTGCCGTCGTCGTCGCGGTCGGTGTCGAGGTCCCAGGCGTCGAGGTCGTCGCATGTCGGGTGGTCGTCGTGCAGGACGGCGGGGCGGTGGCATCGCGGGCAGTGCCCGCGGGAGGCGGTCATGCCCGCTCCAGTCGTCCGGCCACGACGGCCCAGCCGGGGATCTCAGGGTCATCGGTGGAGCGGTACGCCCCGCGGAGGACCGCCCCGCGGAGGTCCGCCTCGCGGAGGTTCGCCCCGCGGAGGTTCGCCCCGCGGAGGTCCGCCTCGCGGAGGTTCAGGGCCGTCAGGTCGACCACGTCGGCGACCACACAGGCCCGCACTCGGCGCTTGGCGTCGTCCTCGCCCAGCACGTCGGCAGGATCGTAGTGGACTAGCAGCGCAACGGCCGCCGTAGCACCACCGGAGCTGGCACCTCGCCACGTCCTGGCGAGACACAGGCCGCCCAGGATGCTGGACGGGCACGCCTCGGCGGGGTCAGCCTCAGGGGTCAGGTCGCGGCCGTCATCGGGGGCGACCGCCTCACCGCCAGGCCATGGCCACCGGTACCCGCGACGGGATCGCAGATCAGGGCGGGTCGACCGCCACCCCCACACACGGCCTTCGGGGAGAACCGGCCACTCGTAGCGCGCCGTGTGTGCGAGCAGGTCGAGCAGGTCCGGGGTGCGGACCGCGGCGTCCGCGGCGACGGGGGGCGTGGCGGTGGTCATGCCGCACCGCCGGTCGGCTCCCCGAGGGCGCGGGCGATGACGGGCTCCGCGGCGGCGGCACGCTCAGCGGCACGGGCATCGTCGATGCTGGCGTCGATGGCGTCGATGGCGTCACGGAGCAGGCTGGCGATCTGTGCGTGATCCTCCGTGGACCAGCAGAGCCGCAGAACCGACGAG
>JAKLEE010000258.1 GCA_022703215.1 Spirochaetota bacterium
ATGCTCATCGACGTCACCAGGTGCAGCGGCTGCCACAACTGCTTCCTCGCCTGCCGTGACGAGCACTTCGGCAACGACTACCCCGGCTATTCCGCCGCCCAGCCCAAGGACGGCCAGTTCTGGCTGCAGGTCAAGGAAGTGGAGCGCGGCAGGTACCCACGGCCGCGCCTGGACTACATCGCCATCCCCTGCCAGCACTGCGAGAACGCGCCGTGCGAGACCGTCTGCCCGTTCGTCGCCACGATGCACAGCGAGGACGGCCTGAACCAGCAGATCTACAACCGCTGCGTCGGGACCCGCTACTGCGCGAACAACTGCCCGTTCAAGGTGCGGCGCTTCAACTTCTTCGAGTACGGCAAGGCGCAGGAGAGCGCCCTTTTCCGCGCCCTCGAGCCCCGCATCAAGCGGAACGCGGAGCTGAACACCCGTACCCCGATGCAGATGAAGAACAACCCCGAGGTGACCGTGCGGAGCCGCGGCGTGATGGAGAAGTGCTCCTTCTGCGTCCAGCGGATCCGCGAGGCGCGGGCCGCTGCGACGCGCGACGGAAAGGAGAAGACGCACTTCCCCGACGGCGCCGTCGTGCCGGCCTGCATGGAGGCCTGCCCGACCGGCGCGATCACGTTCGGCGACGTGAACGCCCCGGGATCGCAGGTCGCCTCGCTCGCCGCCCACCCGCGGGCGATGCGCCTCCTCGACGCGCTGGGCGTCAAGCCCTCCATCTCCTACCTGACGAAGGTGCGCAATGACAAGGCCTGAGGCGAGCCCCTACGCCACGGTGATGGACGACAGCCAGCTCACGGGCCGGCCGATCGTCCTCGCGGGAGCCGGCCCCTACGGCGGAGACCTCGAGGTCCCCGAGCCGCTCGTGACCGGCGCCAAGAAGTGGAGCGACGTCGACCAGGACATCTGCATGCACGCCGAGCGCTTCCCCACGAAGAGGTGGTGGGCCGCGTTCGCCGTGGCGCTGACGCTCCTCGGCGTCCTCGTCGTCTCGCTCGTCACCCTCCTCTACGCCGGAATGGGGATCGTCGGGGTCAACCAGCCGGTCGGCTGGGGCTCCTTCATCGTCAACTTCGTCTTCTGGATCGGCATCGGCCACGCCGGGACGCTCATCTCGGCGGTCCTCTACCTCTTCCGCCAGCAGTGGCGGACGGGGATCAACCGGGCCGCCGAGGCGATGACGCTCTTCGCCGTCGCCTGCGCCGGCATCTTCCCGGTCATCCATCTCGGCCGCGCCTGGTTCGCCTACTGGCTCGTCCCCTACCCGAACGCCCGCGGCCCGCTCTGGATCAACTTCAACTCCCCGCTCGCCTGGGACATCTTCGCCATCTCCACCTACGGCCTCGTCTCGGCCGTCTTCTGGTACGTCGGGCTCCTGCCCGACCTCGCGACCGTCCGAGACCGGGCGACGCACCCGTGGCGGAGGAGGATCTACAACGCCCTGAGCCTCGGCTGGACCGGCTCGCACCGCGCCTGGCGGCACTACGAGTCGGCCTACATGATCCTCGCCGCCCTCGCGACGCCGCTCGTCTTCTCGGTCCACACGATCGTCTCGTTCGACTTCGCGACCTCGGTCATGCCGGGCTGGCACACGACGATCTTCCCGCCCTACTTCGTCATCGGGGCGATCTTCTCCGGCTTCGCGATGGTCATCACGCTGATGACCTTCATGCGCGGCTACTTCGGCATGAAGAGCTACATCACGCTGAACCACATGGAGTCGATGGCGAAGATCCTGATGCTGACGGGGATGCTCGTCGGCTTCGCCTACTCCACCGAGTTCTTCATGGCCTGGTACTCGGGGAGCGAGTGGGAAGGCTTCGTCTTCAAGAACCGCGCGTTCGGACCGTACGGCTGGGCCTACTTCATCATGTTCACCTGCAACGCGATCGTGCCGCAGGTCTTCTGGTGGAAGAAGCTGCGCCGCCACACCTGGGTCCTGTTCGTCGTCTCGATCCTCGTGAACGTCGGGATGTGGTTCGAGCGGTACGTCATCGTCGTCACCTCGCTCCACCGCGACTTCCTCCCCTCCTCGTGGGGGATGTACCACCTGACGAAGTGGGACTGGTCGATCCTGATCGGCTCCTTCGGCCTCTTCTTCACGCTCTTCCTCCTCTTCGTGAGGTTCCTGCCCGTCGTCGCGATCTCGGAGGTGAAGGGCGTGATGGACCCGAAGGTCGCGAAGAGCGCCCCCACCGACGCCGACCTCGCCGCCGCCCGGGCGGCCCAGGAGGCCTGAGCCATGTTCACGCCCGTCTCGAAGAAAGGCGTGCTCGGACACTTCTGCGAGCCCGACGAGGCCCTCGCGGCCGCCGCGAAGGTCCGCGACGCCGGCTTCACGCATTTCGACTTCCTGACCCCCTTCCCGATCCACGGGATGGAGGAGGCGATGGGGCAGAAGCGCTCCTGGATCCCCTGGGTGACCGGGGTCCTCGCGCTCTGCGGCATCCTCTTCGCGCAGGGCCTCCAGAACTGGGTGATGATCTTCGACTGGCCGATGAACTTCGGCGGCAAGCCGTTCTGGTCGTGGCCCTCGTTCATCCCGATCACGTTCGAGGCGATGGTCTTCTGGGCGGCGCTCGGGAGCGCGGTCGTCGCAATCGCCGCCGGCAAGCGGGACACCGTCCCGCAGCCGCCGCCGATGGAGATCGAGACGGGGGCGACGGTCGACCGCTTCGTCCTCTGGATCAGCGCGACCGACCCGAAGTGGAGCGCCGAGGAGACTCCCGCCTTCGTGAGGTCGCTCGGCGCCAACGGCGTGAAGCTCGTCGACCTCGAAGGAGGCGCCGATGCCTAACGCCCGTCGCCCCCTCGCCCTCGCGGCGCTCGCCTCTTCCCTGCTCCTCGCAGGATGCGACCTCGGCCTCCCCGCCGGCCGGACGCCTCACCGCGAGGGGAACCGCCTCGACATGGGCGACCAGCGGAAGCTGAAGCCGCAGAGGAAGGACCTCTTCCTCGCGCGCCCGACCGGCCTCATGGAGCCGCAGCCCGGCTCCGTCGCCGCCGGCGAGGCCCTCTATCCGTACGCCCAGAACGAGGCCGACAAGGCCGGCGCCGAGCTCGTCAACCCGCTCCAACCGACCCCCGCCGTCCTCGCCCGGGGGAAGTTCGTCTACGAGAGCTTCTGCATCGCCTGCCACGGGGCGAAGGGAGCCGGCGACGGCAAGGTCACCGCTCTCTTCCCGAAGCCTCCGAGCCTGATGACGCAGAAGGTGCGCGACTGGCCCGACGGCCAGCTCGTCCACCGCCCGATGCGCGGTCAGAACTCCATGCCGAGCCACGCGCGGCAGATCGACCAGAACGAGGCCTGGGCCGCCGTCCTCTGGATCCGCGAGATGCAGAAGGGCGAGCCGGTCGCTCCGCCGCCCGCCGCGCCCGCCGCGGCGACGGCCTCCGTCCCCCCCGCACCGCAGGCCGCTCCTCCCGCCGGAGGGAAGTCATGAGCCACCACGAAGCGCACCCTCTTCCCGAGCCTCCCGGCCGCATCGCGCTCCCCG